>CAKPVW010000007.1 GCA_934196075.1 uncultured Anaerovibrio sp. | reverse complement strand
CAGGGACATTTTCATGCTGACCATATGGTTTTTATCAAGAAATATCTGCAGGGGCAGATTGACAAGGGACAGCTTTATGCTGAATGTGAGGCCCAGATTGCCAAGGCTATGTCTATGGGACTGAATATCACCCATTTGGATAGTCATCAGCATCTTCATACTCTGCCAGGGGTAACAGAGATTTGTTTAGAGCTGATGAAAAAATATGATATTCATAAAATGCGCTATCCTGGAGAAGCCTTTGTTTTTACAGGAGGCTATAACAGTGGTATGTTTCGTCGCATAGCAAAATGTGGACTTACTGTCTGTGCTATGTTGGCAAGACGCAAGGCAAAATGTTATAATATAATGATGCCTGAGCATTTCTTTGGTATGCTGGCAGGAGGACATATGGAAGAAAAGTATTTCCTGAATATTCTGCGAGCTTTGCCTGAGGGCGTTTCGGAGATTATGGTTCATCCTGGCTGTGATGCCAAGCTATTAGGCAGCGTCTATGATTGGCAATATCACTGGGAGGATGAGCTGGCTTCTGTAACCTCGGAAAAGGCTATGAACTATTTGGGGGAGCAGAAGATAGAGCTTATCTCCTTCAAGGAGTTAACTCATGAATAAGGTCTATGGACGAATTTTACTTTTAACATTGTTTATATTGGTAATATCCGGGGTGGTTATTTATTCCACTGTGGATATTAACACCATTAGTAATCTGCATGTCTTTCAGCCCTGGTCTGTGGCTTTGGCTATTTTGGCCATTACCATTGGCCTTATCCTAGATGGTACCAGGCTGATGCATTTGGTAAAAATATCAGGGGAGCGTATTACCCTGAAGCAATCAGTGCAGGTGGTTTTCGGCAATTATTTTTTAGCCATGCTGGGACCAGGAGCTGCGGCAGGAGCCATTGCTCAGATTATGTTCTTGCAAAAGGCTGGGGTGCCTGCTGGCAAGGCGGCAGTGCTGGCCATGGTGCGGACCATTGTGTCAATTTTGTTTTTGGCCTGTTGCCTGCCCTTTGTTTTTCTCCATGATGCAGGTATTTTGCCGGGAGTGTCCAACGATGTTATGGTGGCAATAGGTTCAGGTATATTGCTGTTGATGGCACTGCTGGTTTACGGTATTCGCTACAATGCCTGCGATTATATGGCGGTGCGAATTTCCCGTCGGATTTCCTCTCATAATATGCGTCGAAAGTTTCTGAGTGTTTATCGTGACAGCAAAACTGGTATTCAGATGCTGGCCAAATCACCTTCCTCTATGGTTAGAGTCTTTTTTGAATCAGGCCTGAGCTTGATTTTTATTTACATGGTGGTGCCCTGTCTGATGCTGGGCTTGGGAGCAGAGGTAGACTGGTTGACGGTTATGGGACGAATGATGTTCCTGAATATTCTGCTGTATTTTTCCCCTACCCCAGGAGGCTCTGGTATTGCAGAGGGTGGCTTTGTTTTGCTGTTCAGCGAAAGCGTACCGGCAGGAACAGTTGGTATTCTGGCTGTAGCCTGGCGGTTTATTGCGGAGTATCTGCCCTTCTTTGTGGGTTTGTATTATTCCATTACTGTTTTGGGACGGGATATCCTTCACCAATCCATTGAGGAGGCAGAGCCAAATCACAACAAATGATGAAGAATTGGTGTTGGGGTGTTGTGTTTAAAACATGTTGGCAGAGGCAACCGGCAATATACTTGCCGGTTGCATATTGCACTGCTTTCATGATATTATATATACCATTATTTTAATTACGTTTTTCTTTGGGGGCTTTGATTGTGAAAACTAAGAAGATTTTATCCATTGCAGCTTGCGGTTTAAGCCTGCTGCTGTTTTCCGGTGCGGCAAATACAGAGGCATCTATTGCTATTAAGGATGGCAGTAAAAGTAAAACAGTGGTCAAGGTAAATAGACAGCAAAGTCAGACTGCTCAGCATAATACCATAACCAACAAGGTGGAAAGGGCTAAAAAGGCTGAAGCTGGCCAGCAGGTGGAGGCTATAGACAGAGAAAGGGAGCTGAGCTTTCAGGAGCGTATTTATCAGATTTTGCATCCAGTGGAAGTAGAACCTGATAAGAAGGCTGCTGTCGCCAGCAGAGATGATAATATGATTATGGGTGGTGCAGTAGCTACTCAGGAGCAGTGCGTTCGTTATCTTCTCAAGCACAATCCAAACCCTAAGCTGAATGTTAGTCCACAAGAGTTGGTTTCCTACTATTATGAGGAAGGCAATAGAACTGGCATCCGTCCGGATATTGCTTTTGCCCAAGCTCTAAAGGAAACTGGCTATTTCCGCTATGGCGGTACCGTAATTCCTGCCCAGAATAATTATTGTGGTTTGGGAACTACCAGTGCTACGGTTCAGGGGGCTTATTTTGCTACTCCTAGACTGGGGGTTAAGGCTCATATCCAGCATTTGCTGGCCTATGCTTCTGTGGAGCCTCCTCAGGATAATATTGTAGATCCTCGTTATGATTTGGTGCGTCAGTCTTATGGCAGCAATACCCTGACTCAGTGGAAGGATTTAAATGGCCGCTGGGCAGTGCCTGGTGTAGGCTATGGTCAGAGCATTTTGGAGGATTATTATCAGGGTATCCTGAATTCCTAAGTTTGTTAATAAATAATAGAGATGTGAGGTATAGATAAAAATGATTTCAACTAGCGGCGTAACCCTGCAATTTGGCAAGCGTGTCCTATTTAAGGATGTATCCATCAAATTTACTCCGGGCAACTGCTATGGTGTTATCGGTGCCAATGGTGCCGGTAAATCTACTTTTTTGAAGCTTTTAAGCGGCGATATTGAGCCTACCAAGGGATCTATTGATATTACCCCTGGCGAGCGTATGTCTGTGTTGAAGCAGGATCACTTTGCCTTTGACGAGTACGAGGTTCTTCGTACTGTTATTATGGGCAATCAGCATCTGGTAGACATTATGGATGAAAAGGACGCTATTTATGCCAAGCCTGATTTCAGTGATGAGGATGGTATTCGTGCTGGTGAGCTGGAGGCTGAGTTTGCCGAGCTGAATGGTTGGGATGCTGAGTCTGATGCAGCCAAGCTGTTAAATGGTTTGGGTATAGGTGAGGAGTACCATTATCAGAAGATGTCCGAGCTGGATCCTGCTTTGAAGGTGCGTGTGCTTTTGGCTCAGGCTCTCTTTGGCAATCCAGATATTCTGTTGCTGGACGAGCCTACCAACCATTTGGATTTGGCTTCCATTAACTGGTTGGAGGACTTCCTGGCAGGTTTTGAGAACACTGTCATTGTAGTATCTCATGACCGTCATTTCTTGAATCAGGTATGTACACATATTGCTGATGTTGACTTTGGCAAGATTCAGCTTTATGTTGGTAACTATGATTTCTGGTATCATTCCAGTCAGCTGGCACTCCAGCTGGCCAAGGATGCCAATAAGAAGAAGGAAGAAAAAATTAAGGAGCTGCAGACCTTTATTGCCCGCTTTGCAGCCAATGCTTCCAAGTCCAAGCAGGCTACCTCTCGTAAGAAGCTGCTGGATAAGATTACCTTGGATGATATTAAGCCATCCTCCCGCCGTTATCCATATATTGCCTTCACTCCTGACCGTGAGGCAGGAGATCAGCTGCTGCTGGTAGAGGGCATTTCCAAGACTATTGACGGTGAGAAGGTATTGAACAATGTTTCCTTTACCGTGCGCAAGGGAGATAAGATTGCCTTTACTGGCCCTAATAGTGCCGGCAAGACAGCTCTGTTCCAGATTCTCATGGGTGAGATGGAGCCAGATGAGGGTTCCTTCAAGTGGGGCGTAACCACTACCCAGGCTTATTTGCCAAATGATAATACTGAATATTTCGAGGGCTGTGAGCTGAGCCTGACTGATTGGCTGCGGCAGTATTCCAAGGATCCAGATGAGTCCTTTGTGCGTGGCTTCCTGGGCCGTATGCTGTTCAGTGGTGAGGAAAGCTTGAAGCAGGCATCTGTTATCTCTGGTGGTGAGAAGGTTCGTTGTATGCTGTCCAAGATGATGCTCAGCGGTGCTAATGTATTGCTGATGGATGAGCCTACCAACCATTTGGATTTGGAGTCCATTACTGCCCTCAATGATGGTTTGATTAACTTCAAGGGCACCCTGCTGTTTGTATCTCATGACCATCAGTTTGTTCAGACCATTGCAGATAGAATTATTGAGCTGACTCCAGAGGGAGTATTTGACAAGCTTACCAGCTATGATGACTTCCTGGCTGATGAGGATGTACAGGCAAGATTGGCTAAGATGTACGAGGCATAAAAATGGCAAATAAAACATTTTATGATTTAAGTGTATCTGAGTCTTTGTGTCAGAGTTTGGAGAAAATGGGCATCAAGGAGCCTACTCCGGTACAGGCAGAGGCAATTCCTGCCCTGCGAAATGGCAAGGATACTATTGTGCAGGCTCAGACTGGTACAGGTAAGACTTTGGCCTTCCTTCTGCCTATCTACGATAGAATCAAGGTGCAGGCTGACAATATTCAGACCTTGATTCTTACTCCTACCAGAGAGCTGACCTTGCAGATTGCCAAGGTGGCAGCTCAGTTGGGGAAGGCCAATGGAGTTCGTTCTCTGGCTATTTATGGCGGTCAGGATATTGAGCGCCAAAAGCAGAAGCTGGGGAGAGAGCCTCATGTGATTATTGGTACCCCGGGGCGTATTCTGGATCATATGCGTCGCAAGACCATTACCTTTGCTAATACCAATCGCATTGTGCTGGATGAAGCAGATGAAATGCTGCGTCGAGGCTTTTTGGAGGACGTGGAGCAGATTCTGGGCACTATGGCCAGGGACAGACAGATTATGCTGTTTTCTGCTACTATGCCGGACAAGGTAAAGGCTTTGGCTCATCGCTATATGACGGATTTTCAGCATGTTATTATCAAGACTGAGAATATTACTTTGGATAATATTCAACAGCGGATAGTAGATACTGTTGAGGATTCCAAGTTGGACAAATTGTGTGAGTTGATTAACGAGCAGAATCCATATTTGGCTATGGTATTTTGCGGTACCAAGAGCCGGGTTTCCCAGGTGGCTATGGCCTTGGCCCGCCGTGGGTATTTGGCTGATGAGCTGCACGGGGATTTGTCCCAGTTGCAAAGAACCAATGTCCTGAAGAAGTTCCGGGAGGCCAAGTTACAGATTTTGGTTACTACAGATATTGCAGCCAGAGGGCTGGATATTGAAGGGGTAACCCATGTCTTTAACTATGATTTGCCTCGCAATACAGAGGAATATATTCATCGTATTGGCCGTACAGGCAGAGCGGGTCAGCAGGGTACAGCTATTACCTTTGTTAATGCTCGCCAGTATTCTCAGCTGCGGCGTATTGAGGCCGGCATTAAGAACCATATTCAGAAAGATGTGTCCTCTCGTAGTCTAGCTTCCCGTCTTAAAAGGGAAAAGCGGGAGCGGGAAATGGCTGCCAAAAAGGCTGCTGCCGAAAAGGAGCAGTCCAAGCAGGCCAAGAGCCGTTATGCAAACCGCAAGGGTGCAGAGCATAAGGGCCGCAACAATCGCTCCAGACGCTTGAGAGACAAAGCCAAAAACGCCAGCCGCAGCAGAAGATAAAGTAAAAATAAACCGCCTACTTATTAACCGGTAGGCGGTATTTTTATGGTTAAGAACAAATTGCATGGGACTATGGACAGAAAATCTAAAAAAATTCGCAGAATACTTTTCACAATAGCTATGAATGTGATATAGTGGTATTAATCATGTAGGAGTCTGTTTAGTGTGCTTTGATATGGAAGGAGGATGTAGGCAAAGGACAGACGACTACGACTGAAAATCTAATATTTATGGACAGTGTAGCAATTCCAGAATATTGCCCTAAGCATATGACGGCCGGACCTTCGGGAAGCCAGGAATTGACAAGACGAAAGCACTGTCTCCGCAAAGGAGAATGATCTATTATGATGCGTTCATTGTATTCTGGTGTTTCCGGACTGAAAAATCACCAGACCCGTATGGATGTTGTAGGTAACAACATCTCCAATGTTAACACTACTGGCTTCAAATCCAGCCGAGTAACCTTTAGTGATACCCTGAGCCAGACTCTCAGCGGTGCTTCTGCACCTACAGAGAATCGTGGTGGTACCAACCCGAAGCAGATTGGCTTGGGTTCTGCAACCTCCTCGATTGACACCCTGTTTACCGATGGTTCTGTACAGTCCACTGGTGTAAATACAGATTTGTGCCTGTCTGGCAATGGTCTTTTTGTTGTCAAGGACGGCAATCTCAGCTACTATACCCGTAATGGTAATTTCAAATTTGATAAAGAAGGCTATTATGTGAATAGCGATGGTCTTAGAGTTCAAGGTTGGTCAGCCACTACTCCAGGAGAGACTATTAGCACCAATGGTCAGCCAAGCGAAATTTGTATTCCAGCAGGTAAGACCATGGCCGCTTCTGCTACCAAGGTTGCTACCTTTAGCAAGAATCTCGATGCCGCAGAACCGGTAATCGAATCCATTACTGTTACTAAAAAAGATGGTACTACTGATACCACAAAAACAGAGGCTGAGGTTGGAAAGGATAATGTTATTTCCATTACTTTGAAGATGAGTGATGGAACTACTACTACAGAAACTTCGGGAGCCTTTAAGAAAGGCAATAGCAAGCCTAAGACTACGATTGCTACAGTTTACGATTCCTTGGGTAATGCTCATAATGTCACCATTTACATGACAAAGACTGCGGTAAATAGCACTACAGGTAATCAGTGGACAGTATCTCTTGATCCTGCTGGTAGCAAACAACAGACAATTCAGGAAGCTGATGGGACTACTACTACCGTAAGTATGAATGATGCTACCTTACAGTTTGATGTAAATGGTGGATTGAAAACAGGTAGTGGTTCTGCAACATTAACCCTAACCAATGGTGCAGGCACAGGCCAAACTGTAAATTTAACCTTTGATGATGTTACCCAGTATGCAGGCAGTAGCACTGCTTTTGCTACTACTGATGGTAATGCAGCTGGTACCTTGAAGTCTGTCTCTATTGATAGCTCTGGTGTTATTACCGGTACTTATACCAACGGCTTGAATGTGCAGGAGGCTCAGGTAGCTATTGCTCAGTTTAACAATGCTTCCGGTCTTACCAAAACTGGTAATTCCCTGTACACTGAGTCCAATAACTCCGGTACTCCTAATATTGGCACCATTAGTGATTTGGGCTGCACTGTAACCCCATCCTCTTTGGAAATGTCCAATGTAGATATGGCCAGTGAGCTGACAGATATGATTGTTACCCAGCGTGGTTATCAGTCCAACTCCAAGATTATTACTGTTTCCGATGAGCTTTTGGAAACCTTGATTAACATGAAGCGTTAATGTAAAAAATAAAAATCTGCTGTATGCCTTTTTAGGTGTACAGCAGTATTTTTATGCCCAAATAGGTTGAACAATCTTGTTTTTTCTCATTGTTTGGCCTACAATAGAAACGAGATTGAAATGGAGATAAAATTACGGAGGCCTCAAAATGAATTTGGAATTAGATATGCACACCCATACTATTGTCAGCGGTCATGCTTATGGCACCATTAGGGAAATGGCCCAGGGAGCAGCGGAAAAGGGATTGAAGCTGTTGGGGATTACAGAACATTCTCCCTCTATGCCGGGCACGGTAGGAGAGGTATATTATTGCAATTTGCATTTGGTGCCCAAAAAGCTTTATGGTGTAGAGCTATTATTTGGCAGTGAAATCAATGTTTTGCAGGATGGTACCTTGGATATATCTGATAAAGTTCTGAACAATCAGATTGATTATGGCATTGTGGGCATTCACAGCTGTTGCTACAAGGATGCAGGCCGTGAGCAGAATACAGATAATCTTATTAGCTGTATGAAGCATCCCCGTATCAAATTTGTGTCCCACCCAGATGATGACCATACGCCACTGAATTATGAGAGATTGGTGCAGGCCGCCAAGGAATATCATGTGGCTTTGGAGGTTAATAACAGCTCCTTTTTGAAGCCGGAATATCGTTGGAACTGTGTAGAAAATTATCGCACTATGTTGTCCTTGTGTCGTCAGTACGAGGCACCTATTATTGTGGATTCCGATGCCCATGATCCATCCTGGGTAGGCTGTTTTGAGGAAGCCCAGAAATTTTTGACAGAAATTGACTTCCCAGAGGAATTGGTATTGAACCGCAGTGTGGATGAAGTAAAAAAATTCATTGCCAAGGCATAATGTTTTGGTTTGACATAAGGAGATTTTGAAGGAAGAGGATATGGCAAGAATAAAGGATGTAGCAAAGGAAGCCGGGGTAGCACCTAGTACAGTATCTCTAGTGCTGAACAAAAAGGGCTATGTTTCCGAGGAAACCCGTCTCAAAGTAGAAAAAGCAGTAAAAAAGCTGAATTATATTCCTAGTGAAATGGCTAGGAATTTGTCACTGCAGCGGACAAATATTATTGGAGTTATTGTGCCATCAATTTCTCATCCATTTTTTTCAGAGCTGGCGGAGGCACTGGAAACGGAATTATATACTTTAGGCTATAAGATGATGCTTTGCTGTACTAAATATAAGGAAAATTCAGAGCGAAAATTTATTGAGATGCTAAAAAGACAAACCATGGATGGCATTATAATGGGTGCTCATTCTCTGGATGTATCTATTTATGAGGGCCTAAAGGAGCCAGTGGTGGCCTTTGACCGTTATCTCAATGACAACATTCCTATTGTTCACTGTGACCATTGTGTAGGTGGACGGCTGGCAGCAGAGGCATTTTTGCAACACAATTGCCATCATGTGATCGGCATTGAGGGTTATCAGGGTGTGCACACTCCTGCTAATGATTACCACAAGGTGTTTCACGAAACCATGAGACAAGGCGGTGTGGCAACGGATATTTTGGAAATGCAATGGAATGCTTTTACCTATGAGGATTTTTTGGCGACAGCAGAAAAACTGTTTAAGGAATATCGGGATATTGATGGTATATTTGGTTCCGATATGGCCATAGCCAGCTGTATGCGGGTGGCTGCTCAAAGGGGGTATCGCATACCCCAGGACATAAAGATGGTGGCCTATGATGGCACAGGGATGACTCAGACGGGCATTCAACCTATAACAGCAGTAAGACAGCCTATTGAGAAGCTGGCAGCTATTGCAGCTCAGAAGGTAGTCAGCAAGGTAAAAGGTACAAAAGATAATCTGCCTTGGGTGTTACAGCCAAGGCTTTTGAGGGGCGAGACCTGCTAGACAGGTTTCGCTTTTCAATTGTAAAAAAATCGTTTATACAAATCTCAAAAAACTGTTGACAAATTATTGTTTTATAGCTATTATAGAAATATCAAACCGGTTCGAGACAATAAGTGCGAAGAAAAATGGGGGTATTTTGGTGAAAGAAGAAATGCAGGTAACAAATCAGCGGTATCGTTTGGGCTATCATTTGATGCCAAAAAGTGGTTGGATTAATGATCCAAATGGTTTTTCCTATTTCAAGGGTTATTATCATATGTTTTATCAGTATTATCCATATGCCGCAGAGTGGGGACCTATGCATTGGGGACACGCTCGCAGCAAGGATATGATTCATTGGGAATCTTTACCAACAGCTTTGGTTCCTGGGGATATGGAAAGCGGCTGCTTCTCTGGCAGTGCCATTGAGCATGATGGCAAGCTGTGGCTGATTTATACCGGCCATCATTATTTTGAGCCAAATGACAATGAGTCCTTCTATGAGAATCAGAACTTGGCTTATAGCGAGGATGGGGTACATTTTACCAAATATGAAGGTAATCCAGTTCTCAGAGTGCCAGCAGATAATACTAAGCATTTCCGTGATCCAAAGGTTTGGAAAGAGGAAGATACCTTCTACATGGTTTTGGGCAGTCAGGGAGAGGACGAGCTGGGACGGGCATTGCTCTTTGCCTCCAAGGATTTGATTAATTGGGAACGGGTATCTATAATGTCCAAGGCCAAGAATCTAAAAGAAGAAGGATATATGTGGGAGTGTCCTGATTTCTTCCATCTGGATGGCCAGGATGTACTGCTGATGTCTCCACAGGGCTTGGAGGCAGATGGAGATAGATTCCGCAATCTGAACCAGACTGGTTATATTATGGGCCAGCTGGGTGAGGATAAGGTTCTCTCCAGAGGTGAATTTGTGGAAATCGACAATGGTCATGATTTCTATGCTACTCAGACCATGCTGACTCCAGATGGCCGCAGAGTTATGGTGGCTTGGATGAATGCCTGGGATTCTGATATGCATGAAAAGCAGGATGGCTGGGCTGGAGCTTTGACCATTCCTAGAGAACTGCATATTAAGGATGGCCATATTTATCAGCAGCCTGTTAAGGAAATGGAAGCCTTGAGAACAGCTAAGCTTATAGCAGGTGTTATGGAGGCTGGCCATGAGTATGAGCTGCCAAGAACAGCAGAGCTGAACCTGTCCTTTGAGGGGGCAGATGGTGATCTGCTGACTATTACCGATGGAGAACACAATCTTACCATTGGGGCAGATACCCATGGCGGTCGCTTGGTTATTCAGCGCAATACCAAGGATGGGGAAAGAGCCGCTCAAGTGGCAGATTTGGCTAAGCTGAAATTGCAGATTTTTGTGGACAAGACATCTGCTGAAATCTTTGTAAACGAAGGGGAAAGAACATTTACAGAGAGAATTTACTGGGATGCACCGCTGACAGTGGAAATGAGTCATAGCTGTCAAGCAGTTGTTTACAAGCTGGAAGAGGAAACTAACAAATATTAAGATGAGGGGTTAAAAAATTATGGATAAGTTGAAGGCATTTGCCAATCCTTTTTATAGAGCAAGTTCCGCAGAAATTCTGCTGTTCTTTGCTGGCTGGGGTATCTGGTGGTCATTTTTCCAGATTTGGTTAACCAGCACTCAGGGCTTTAGTGGTTCCCAGATAGGAACTATTTACTCCTTTGGTTCTGCTGTAGCTCTGGTATTGATGTTTGTTTATGGCTCCATTCAGGATAAGCTGGGACTGAAAAAATATTTGATGTATTTTCAGGTAGGCTGTCAGGTGCTGCTGGCACCATTCTTTACCTGGGTTTATGTGCCTATGCTGGAGGCTAATTTCTACGTAGGTGCTATGATTGGTGCTATTTATCTGTCTGTGGCTTATCTGGCTGCCTGTCCGGTATTTGAGGCAGTGACTGAAAGATTAAGCCGTCGTTATAGCTTTGAATATGGTCAGGCTAGAGCCTGGGGCTCCTTTGGCTATGCTATCTCCGCATTGAGCGCCGGCTTCCTCTTCACCATTAATCCATATCTGGTATTCTGGACTGGTTCCGCTGTTTCCTTGGTATTGCTTTTGATTTTGCTCTTTGTGCATCCAGAAAAGAATGATGCTGTGCGCAATAAGTATGAGAGCAAAACTGAAAGTGATAAGGACAATAAATCTCCTTCTTTTGCTGAAATCATTGGTGTATTCAAGATTCTTGATGTATGGAAAATCATTATCTTTATTATTATCAGCTGGACTTTCTACACAGTATTTGATCAGCAGATGTTCCCACACTTCTTTACCCAGTTCTTTGCTACGCCAGAGGAAGGCCAGCAGGCTTATGGTGTTCTGAACTCTGTACAGGTATTCCTGGAGTTCCTGATGATGGGTGTGGTGCCAGTTGTGATGAAGAAAATCGGTGTCCGCAAGGTAATTCTGCTGGGCTGTCTGATTATGATTATCCGTATTGGCGGCTGTGGTTTGGTAACTAATCCTTTGGGGGTAGCTCTGGTTAAGCTGCTCCATGCACCAGAAACTGCTTTGTTTATTCTGGGTATCTTCCGCTATTTCACTTTACATTTTGATACCCGTATGTCTGCCACCATCTACATGGTAGGCTTCCAGATTGCGGCTCAGGTTGGCCAGATTATCTTCTCCACCCCATTGGGGGCATTGCATGACGATATCGGCTATCAGAGCACCTTCTTGGTAATTTCCGGTATTGTTATGGTAGCTACCATCTATGCCTTTGCTATTCTGAAAAAGGATGATCAGGATGTAGGCGGCCAGCCATTGGAAAGCTAATTAAATAATGTTAAAAACTCCCTGTTGATTTTGGATATATCCTCCTCCCTTTACGGTATATTTAGGTCAGCAGGGATTTTTGCTATATTAAGAAATCTTAAATTTTGACGATAGATATAGTGGCAGGGATTTTGCCGAACAGTAATCAAAGGAATGAAAGGCGTTTTGACGGCATGGTATGCCGTGCTTGAAAGGAGCTTTTGGATATGAGTACAAGAATTGATGGTGCTTCTACGGGTATTGGCTTTGGCGTATCAGGTACAGCTAAAAAGAATAGCTCAGATACCAGCGAAATGTTTTCTCAGATTTTGGAGAAGATGAAGAAAGGCGAGAGCCCGTCTCTAGGAGCAGGCAGTGATGATGCTAGTGATGAAGATACAGTTACTGTAACGAGGATTTTGTCAGATGGTTCTACGGTTATCACTACGATGAAGGATGGCAAGATTGTTTCTCAGACCAAGACACATGCAGCAGTTCAGGAGGAGAGCCCTAAGCTGTTAGACACTGTCGTAGAAAAAGGCATCGGGAAAGCAGAAGAGATAGAAACTGCTGAAGCTGTGGCATCATCTATGGCAGCAAGTTCAGGAAATGACATATTAGGATTGCTTAACACAAAGTAATAATATTTTTTTAAAAAGTGCTTGACTCTTTGATGATAAACTGCTATAGTATATATCTGTCAGCGGGTTACACACTGTATAGCTGACAGATGATGTGGGTAGGTGCCCGAGTGGTTAAAGGGAACGGACTGTAAATCCGTCGCCGTAGGCTACGATGGTTCGAATCCATCCCTGCCCACCATTTATCATCGCGGGATGGAGCAGTAGGTAGCTCGTCGGGCTCATAACCCGAAGGTCAGAGGTTCGAGTCCTCTTCCCGCAACCAATTGCTGATATAGCTCAGTAGGTAGAGCGCATCCTTGGTAAGGATGAGGTCACCAGTTCAACTCTGGTTATCAGCTCCATTATATGGCTGCGTAGCTCAGTTGGCTAGAGCATTCGGTTCATACCCGGAGTGTCAGGAGTTCAAATCTCTTCGCAGCCACCAACTATGTGATTTAACCCCTTGCTTGTGAGGGGTTTTATTATGCCAGTAAATAAAATGTCAGGATTGTCAGTATTTCCTTATGAAGTTATTGACATGCGTGGGTATTTGTGATAAATTATATCAGTGACATTTTGTGGTGTCTCAATAATCTAATCAGAAGGAGTGCATAAAATGCGCAATGCAGTTACGTTGGCCTGCACCGAGTGCAAGAGCCGCAACTATCAGACCAACAAGAACAAGAAGAACGATCCTGATAGAATCGAATTCAACAAGTATTGTAAGTTCTGCAAGAAGCACACTCTGCATAAGGAGACTAAGTAATTAGTCCGCAGTTGTTGGGTTTTGCAGTATAAGACAGGATGTGAAGCAATGGCGGAGACAAAAACGTCAGGTGCTCAGCCGAAGTCTTCAGGCTTTAACCCTGTGCAGTTTTTGCGTGAAGTCTCTGCTGAGATGAAGAAGGTGTCCTGGTCTACCAGACGGGAATTGGCAAAGTACACTGTAGTGGTTAGCATTACTGTGTTTATTGTTTGCGCTCTTATCTGGATTTGTGATAGCTTCTTCGCAAGATTGTTTAATCTCATTGTACGGTAAAGACTGGAGGGTGCGTCTGGGATGGGATCCGAGAAAGAATCAGCTAGACACTGGTATGTAGTTCATACCTATTCCGGTTACGAAAACAAGGTGCTGGAAAGTCTCAAACAGAAGGTTCAGTCCATGGGCCTGGAGAACGAGATCTTCGATGTAATCATTCCTGAAAAGGAAGAGGTTGAGAAGAAGGACGGCGTCGAGAAAGTAATCAAAAGGAAGATTTTCCCAGGTTATGTCCTGGTGAATATGATTGTCAATGAAAAAACCTGGTATGATGTCCGTAATACGGATGGCGTTACTGGTTTTGTAGGTTCTGGCACCAAGCCGATTCCTTTGACTGAAGATGAGTATGAGAACATTCTGAGGGAAATGGGCGTAGAAAAGACCAAGGTTGTACATGATATTGATGTAGAAATTGGGGAGACAGTAAAAATCTGCTCCGGCCCATTTGAAAATTTTGCAGCAAAAGTTGTATCTGTTGACGATGAGAAGGGTAAGATTAAAGCCCTTGTTGATATGTTCGGCAGAGAAACTAATGTTGAACTTGATTTCGATCAAGTTGAAAAGAATTAATTTCCATTTAAGGAGGTGGATTCAAGATGGCAAAGAAAGTCGCTAAAATGGTAAAGTTACAGGTTCAGGCTGGTAAAGCTACTCCAGCTCCTCCAGTAGGTCCTGCACTTGGTCAGGCTGGTGTTAACATCATGGCCTTCGTTAAGGAGTTCAATGAGAGAACTGCTAAGCAGGCTGGTCTGATTATTCCAGTAGAGATTACTGTATTTGAGGATAGATCCTTTACCTTTATTACCAAGACTCCTCCAGCTGCTGTACTTCTGAAGAAGGCTGCAGGTATCGAGAAGGCTTCTGGTGAACCAAACAAGAATAAGGTTGCTACTCTGCCTCGTGCTAAGGCACAGGAGATTGCTGAGAGCAAGATGCAGGATCTGAACGCTGCAAGCGTTGAGGCTGCTACCCGTATGATTGAGGGTACTGCACGCAGCATGGGTATCGTTATCACTGACTAATAGTCGATGAACGAAGAACCCGTGGGAGGAAAATCCGTTATTACCACGAAGGGAGAATTTTTTCATGGCAAAAGCAGGTAAGAAGTATCAGGACGCTGTAAAGCTTCTTGAGACTGGCAAGGTTTATACTGTTGAGGAAGCTATTGAGCTCGTAAAGAAGACTGCAACTGCAAAGTTCGACGAGACTATTGAGCTTCATGTACGTCTGGGTGTAGATCCTAAGTACGCTGATCAGCAGGTTCGTGGCGCAATGGTGCTGCCACATGGCACTGGTAAGTCCAAGCGTGTATTGGTATTTGCCAAGGGTGCAAAGGTAGACGAGGCTGAGGCCGCTGGCGCAGACTTCGTTGGCTCCGATGAAATCGTAGCAAAGATTCAGGGCGGTTGGACCGATTTTGATGTAGCTGTTGCTACCCCTGATATGATGGGTACCGTAGGTCGTATTGGTAAGATCCTCGGTCCTCGTGGTTTGATGCCAAACCCTAAGTTGGGTACTGTTACTATGGACCTGACTAAGGCTATCAGTGAGATTAAGGCTGGTAAGGTTGAGTACCGTACCGATAAGGCTGGTAATGTACATTGCCCTATCGGCAAGGCTTCTTTCGATGCAGAGAAGTTGATTGCTAACTTTAACGCACTGATGGACACTTTAATTAGAGTAAAACCGGCTGCTGCAAAAGGTCAGTATATCCGTTCTGTAACTGTCAGCGCTACTATGGGCCCTGGCGTTCCAGTAGTTCACGCATAATATTTGACATTTTGTGGGCTGTATAATAAAATAGTCTATGGCTGTAGACAGCAGGTAGGATTCTAAAGCGTTAGAATCCGTAAAGGAAACGCCTGCCGAGGCCGGATGGTTAAGCATGAAACACTGCGGCCTCCGGTAAATCAGCCGGAGGCCGTTTTTGCTCTTAAAATTTGAGAGGAGGTGTATTCATGGCTGTTACTGAAAAGAAAAAAGCAATTGTTGCTGAATTAAAGGACAAACTCACTAGCGCAAAGGGTGCCGTATTGGTTTCCTACAAGGGCTTGACTGTTGCTCAGGATACTGAGCTGCGTTCCGAGCTGCGTAAGGCTGGTGTAAATTACCATGTAGTTAAGAACACAATGACTCGTATTGCTGCTACTGAGGCTGGTATGGAGGACTTGGTATCTCATTTGGAGGGTACCACTGCTCTGGCTGTATCTGCAGAGGATGCAGTTGCACCTGCAAAGGTTATTAGCGAGTTCATGAAGAAGAACAACCTGGAGGATCAGGGTATCCTGACCATCAAGGCTGGTATTGTAGAGGGTCAGGTTGTAACCGCTGACGAGGTTAAGGCTATCGCTTCTCTGCCATCCCGCGAGGTTCTTCTGGGCAAGCTGCTGGGCAGCATTCAGGCTCCACTGTCCAACACCGTTGGCGTTATGGGTTCTATGCTCCGCAGTATCGTTACTGTGCTTGATGCAGTTCGTAAGCAGAAGGAGGAGCAGGCATCTGCATAATAGACAGATAGCTGCTTTGACTGCTTAATATATTTTTGAAAATTAATTAATGATTATACGGAGGAATTTAAAATGACTAACGAAGAGATTTTAGAGGCAATTGGTAACCTGACTGTTCTTGAGCTGTCCGAGCTCGTAAAGGCTGCTGAGGAGAAGTTCGGCGTATCCGCTGCTGCTCCTGTAGCTGTAGCTGCTGCTGCTCCTGCTGCTGGCGGCGCTGCTGCTGAGAAGTCCGAGTTCGATGTAGTTCTGAAGGACGCTGGCGCAAGCAAGATCAACGTAATCAAGGCTGTTCGTGAGGCTACTGGTCTCGGACTGAAGGAAGCTAAGGCTCTGGTTGATGGTGCTCCTGCTCCTGTAAAGGAAGGCGTATCCAAGGCTGACGCTGAGGATCTGAAGGGCAAGCTCGAGGCTGCTGGTGCAGTTGTAGAGTTGAAGTAATTTTTGCTTCAAGCCTAAAATTTCAACTGAAATTTTCAAGACCGTTCCGCAAGGGACGGTCTTTTTTCTGTTGAAATTGTCTTTCCTTGTTAGAGATTATTTGTGCATTGCAAATGAAGCAGCTTATATTTCAGATAAGCCACACATTTTCCTTGACAATGAATATATTTACGAGGTATAATTAAATGCTACTAAAGAGAAAATAATTCGTGCATTTTCAAATGGAGTCATCAGAAGGGAGTAGTCCTTTTGGCAACGCGCCGTGTGGTTTTAGCCCATGAAGGGGTGTTGTGATTCCGTTCTATTTTCATGTACGGATTTTTGTTGTTTTCAGTATTTTTTGCTAAGGAGTGAAGTTTTTAATGTTTCATCCTGTGCCCGTGGGCAAACGAACCAGGTATAGTTATGCAAAGATTAAAGAAGTCATGGAGATGCCACATTTGCTGGACATTCAGAGAAAGTCCTATGAGTGGTTTATCGGTGACTGGGAAAATAACACCAAGGGCGAGGGCCTTATGGAGATTTTCCAGGATATTTCTCCAATCTCAGATTTTCAGGGCAAGGTAAGCCTTTCCCTGCTGGACTATGAGCTGGGAGAGCCTAAGTACAGCCTTGATGAAAGCAAGGAAAGAGATGCAACCTATGCAGCTCCATTGCGTGTCAAGGTTCGCCTTTTGGACAGAACCACTGGTATCTTCCAGGATTCTGAGGTATTCATGGGGGATTTCCCTCTGATGACTGCTTCCGGTACCTTTATTATTAATGGTGCGGAGCGTGTTATTGTCAGCCAGCTGGTACGTTCTCCAGGCGCTTATTATGGCGTTACTGTAGACCAGTCTGGTAAGTCCCTCTTCAACTCCACTGTAATTCCAAACCGTGGTGCCTGGATTGAATTGGAAACTGATGCGAATGATGTAATTTCTGTACGTATTGATCGTACTCGTAAGCTGCCTGCAACTGTATTCCTGCGGGCTTTGAACTACATCAATCAGCAGGAAAAACTGCGTTTGGCTGAACTGGCTGCTTCTGATGGTACTGTACCAACCATGCAGGGTCGTAATGATGATCATCTGAATGTAGGTACAACCAATCTGGTATTTGGCAGCAACGAAGAGATTTTGGCTCTCTTTGATAATGATGATGCTATTAGAGCTACTCTTGAGCGTGATAATACTACCTCTGGTGCTGATGCTTTGGAGGAAATCTATCGTCGTATTCGTCCTGGTGAGCCTTTCAACGTAGACAATGCTCATCAGATGCTCCGCAGCCTGTTCTTTGATGCCAAGCGTTATGATTTGGCAACTGTAGGTCGTTACAAGCTGACCAAGAAGCTGGGCTGGAAGCGCCGTATTCAGGGCCAGATTTTGGCAGAGCCTTTGCTGGATAAGGAAACCGGTGAAATTCTGGTTCCTGCTGATACCTTGATTGATGCAGATATGCTGGAGAATATTACCGCTGAGCAGGAGCAGGCTATTTTTGGCGAAGGTAACGCCATTGTTCTTCATGTTAAGAGCAATGATGAAGGTGGCACCTTGCAGATGATTTGCTCCCCAACTTTGGAGTATCGTCAGCGCACTATTGCCATTAATGATATCCTTGCTTCCATTAGCTATCTGCTGAATTTGATGCATGGTGTAGGCAAGACTGATGATATTGACCATTTGGGCAATCGTCGTGTTCGCTCTGTAGGCGAGCTGCTGCAGAACCAGTTCCGTATTGGTCTTTCCCGTATGGAGCGGGTAGTCAAGGAGCGTATGTCCATGCAGGAGGATGTAACCAATCCTTCTACTTTGATTAATATTCGTCCTGTTGTGGCAGCTATTAAGGAATTCTTTGGTTCCTCCCAGCTGTCCCAGTTCATGGATCAGCACAACCCACTGGCTGAGCTGACTCATAAGCGCCGTCTGTCTGCCCTTGGTCCAGGCGGTCTGTCCCGTGAGCGTGCAGGCTTCGAGGTTCGAGATGTACATAACTCCCATTACGGTCGTATGTGTCCAATTGAGACCCCAGAAGGTCCTAACATCGGTTTGATTGGTTCATTGTCCAACTATGCAAGAATCAACCGCTTTGGCTTTATGGAGACTCCTTATCGCCGTGTGGATAAGGAAAACAAGCGGGTTACTGATGATGTAAGATATTTGACTGCTGATGAAGAGGATAGCCTGATTATTGCTCAGGCCAATGAGCCTCTTGATGATAATGATTGGTTCCAGAATGAGCGTGTAGTTGCTCGTATTCACGAGGAGACCACCGAGGTTCGCCGTGAAAAGGTTGACTACATGGACGTATCACCAAAGCAGGTGGTATCTATTGCAACAGCCATGATTCCATTCCTGGAAAACGATGATGCTAACCGTGCGCTGATGGGTGCAAACATGCAGCGTCAGGCTGTACCATTGCTTCGTACTCAGGCTCCTTTGGTTGGTACTGGTATGGAGTACAAGGCTGCCTGTGACTCCGGTGTTATGATTTTGGCCAAGCATGCTGGTGTAGTTGAAACTGTAACTGCTGATAATATTGTAGTTCGTACTGCTGATGGCAAGCGTGATGAATACAAGCTGCAGAAGTTCCTCCGTTCCAATCAGGGCACCTGCATTAACCAGCTGCCTATCGTATTTAAGGGCGATGAGGTTGAGGCCAATCAGCCAATCGCTGATGGTCCTTCTACTGACCACGGTGAGCTGGCTTTGGGTTATAACATTATTGTAGCTTACATGCCTTGGGAAGGTTATAACTACGAGGATGCTATCCTTCTTAGCGAAAACCTGATTAAGCGTGATATTTATACCTCCATTCATATTGAGGAATATGATTGCGAGGCTCGTGATACCAAGCTTGGCCCAGAGGAAATTACCCGTGATATTCCAAATGTTTCTGACGAAAGCCTGAAGGATTTGGATGAATATGGTATTATCCGCAAGGGTGCCGATGTACGTACCGGTGATATTCTGGTAGGTAAGGTTACACCAAAGGGTGAGACTGAGCTGTCTGCTGAGGAGCGCCTCTTAAGAGCTATCTTCGGTGAGAAGGCTCGTGAGGTTCGTGATACCTCTTTGAAGGTTCCTCATGGCGAGGCTGGTAAGGTTGTAGATGTAAAGATTTACAGCCGTGAGAATAATGACGAGCTGAACCCTGGTGTAAACCAGATGATTCGTGTCTACATTGCCCAGAAGCGTAAGATTTCTGTTGGTGATAAAATGTCCGGTCGTCATGGTAACAAGGGTGTAGTTTCCCGTATTATGCGTGAAGAGGATATGCCTTTCCTGCCAGATGGTACTCCAGTAGATATCGTGCTGAACCCATTGGGCGTGCCTTCTCGTATGAATATCGGTCAGATTCTGGAGACTCACCTGGGTATGGCTATCCGCAATCTGGGTACTCAGATTAAGGAGGGAGATCCTACCGTTGAAAGACGTCTCCGGGCTATTGGTTATGATTTTGACCAGTATGGTATGCCAAAGCCAGATGTAGCAGGTATTCATATTGCTACCCCTGTATTCGATGGTGCCCGTGAGAATGACGTATTCGATACTATTCGTGCTTCCGGCATGGATCCAACCGCCAAGACTGTGCTTTACGATGGACGTACCGGTGAGCCATTTAAGAATAAGGTAACTGTAGGCTGCGTATACATGCTGAAGCTGCATCATCTGGTTGATGATAAGATTCATGCTCGTTCCGTAGGTCCATACTCTCTGGTTACTCAGCAGCCATTGGGTGGTAAAGCCCAGTTCGGCGGTCAGCGTTTCGGTGAGATGGAGGTTTGGGCCCTGGAGGCATATGGTGCTGCTTACACCCTACAGGAGATTCTGACTGTTAAGTCTGATGATGTTGTAGGACGTGTTAAGACCTATGAAGCTATTGTCAAGGGTGAAAATATCCCTGAACCTGGTGTACCAGAGTCCTTCAAGGTTCTTATCAAGGAGCTGCAGTCCATCGGCCTTGATATCAAGGTACAGGACGAGAATGCCAACGAGATTATGGTTCAGGATGATGATGAAGATGATATCAGCATCAAGGATGTAGTTCGTGAGGCAGATATGGCTTCTGTAGATGATAGCGGCCGAGCCAATGAAAGCGATGAATATGCCAGCGATTATGATGAGCCTGTTCAGTCCGATGAGGATGACGACAGCTTTGATGGGGATATTATTGCTGACCTTGGCAGCGATGATGTTGAAACAGCAGATGACGATGATGACATGGATATTTTCCTGTCTGATGATGATAATACTGAAGAATAATGGAAGGGAAGTGACACCTCCTTGTTGGATGTAAATAACTTTGATTCAATGCGCATAGGCCTGGCCTCTCCTGACAAGATTCGTGAGTGGTCTCATGGCGAGGTACTGAAGCCAGAGACTATTAACTATCGTACTTTGAAGCCAGAGAAGGATGGTCTTTTCTGCGAGAAAATTTTTGGACCAACTCGTGATTGGGAATGTCATTGCGGTAAGTACAAGCGTATCCGTCATAAGGGTACCATCTGCGACCGCTGTGGTGTTGAGGTCACTCGTTCCAAGGTACGTCGTGAGCGTATGGGCCATATTGAGCTGGCTGCTCCTGTATCTCATATTTGGTATTTTAAGGGTATTCCAAGCCGTATGGGCTTGATTTTGGATATTCCACCACGGGCTATGGAAAAGGTTCTCTACTTTGCTTCCTACATTGTTCTGGATCCAAAAGATACTCCTCTTTCCAAGAAGCAGCTTTTGTCTGAGTTGGAGTATCGTAAGGCTCGTGAGGACTACGGTCGTGATTTTGTAGTAGGCATGGGTGCTGAGGCTATCAAGGAGCTTTTGGTTGAACTGGAGGCAGATTTGCCAGAAGAGCAGCAGACTGAGGACATGAAAAATGGTCTGGATGTGCTGCACAAGGAGCTGACTGACGAGCTGAAGCATGTAGCCAGCCAACAGCGCCGTATTCGTGCTATCCGTCGTCTGGAGGTTGTTGAGGCCTTCAGACGCTCCGGCAACAAGCCATCCTGGATGATTATGGACGTAGTTCCAGTTATTCCTCCAGAGCTGCGCCCTATGGTTCAGCTGGATGGCGGTCGTTTTGCTACCTCTGATCTGAACGATCTGTATCGTCGTGTTATCAACAGAAACAACCGCTTGAAGCGTTTGCTGGAGCTTCGTGCTCCGGACATTATTGTTCGCAACGAGAAGCGCATGCTGCAGGAGGCTGTAGATGCTCTGATTGATAATGGTCGTCGCGGCCGTCCTGTAACCGGCCCTGGTAATCGTCCTCTGAAGTCCTTGTCTGATATGCTGAAGGGTAAGCAGGGACGTTTCCGTCAGAATCTGCTGGGTAAGCGTGTTGACTACTCTGGACGTTCCGTTATCGTTGTAGGCCCTGAGCTGAAACTCCATCAGTGCGGTCTGCCAAAGGAAATGGCTTTGGAGCTCTTCAAGCCATTTGTTATGAAGAAGCTGGTTAGTGAGAAGATTGCTCACAATATCAAGAACGCTAAGCGTATGGTTGAGCGTGCCCAGGAAGAGGTATGGGATGTTCTTGAGGATGTTATTAAGCAGCATCCAGTGCTCCTGAACCGTGCACCAACCCTGCATCGTCTGGGTATTCAGGCATTTGAGCCAGTCCTCACTGAGGGCCGTGCCTTGAAGCTCCATCCATTGGCTTGCTCTGCATACAATGCGGACTTCGATGGTGACCAGATGGCTATCCATCTGCCATTGTCTGCTGAGGCTCAGGCTGAGGCTCGTGTACTGATGCTGGCAGCTAACCATATTTTGGCACCAAAGGATGGCAGCCCTATTATCGTTCCTTCCCAGGATATGATTTTGGGTGCTTACTACCTAACCAAGCTGCGCAAATCCTCTCCAGAGCATCCAGTTATCGGTGAGGGCAAGATTTTCACCGGTATTGATGAGGCCCTGCTGGCATATCAGCATCAGGAGCTGGATATTCAGGCTGAGATTCAGGTTAAGATTGTGGAAAAGCAGGAAGATGGCACTACCAAGGATTACGGCTTGGTTACTACCTCTCTGGGCCGCATGATCTTCAATGAGATTTTGCCTCCACAGGTTCGTTCTTACGAGCAGGATAAGGAAACTGGCAAGTGGTCCTTGGGCGTTCTGATGAACAAGAAGCAGCTGGGCAAGCTGGTTGCTAAATGCTTTGATGAACTGGGAGCCAGCCGTACTGCCGAGGTTATTGATGGCGTAAAGAATCTTGGCTATCACTATGCATGTATTGCAGGTATGACTGTAGCTATTTCCGATATTACTGTTCCTCCTAAAAAGAAGGATATTCTGGAAGCAGCTCAGGCTCAGGTTACCAAGACTGAGCGCCAGTTCTCCCGTGGTTTGATTACTGATGATGAGCGTTACAAGAAGGTCTGCTCCGTATGGAATAAGGCTACTGAGGACGTTGCTGATGAAATGTATGACAACTACGAGATTAATGACCCATTCAACCCAATCTACATGATGGCTGACTCTGGTGCCCGTGGTAATAAATCTCAGATGCGTCAGCTGGCAGGTATGCGTGGTCTGATGGCGGATCCATCCGGTAAAACCATTGAGATTCCTATTACTGCAAACTTCCGTGAAGGTCTGTCCGTATCCGATTACTTTATTTCTTCCCACGGTGCTAGAAAGGGTTTGGCCGATACTGCACTGCGTACTGCAGACTCTGGTTATTTGACTCGTCGTCTGGTAGATGTTGCTCAGGATGTTATCGTTCGTGAGGATGACTGTGATGTTGTAGGCATCAATCTGGTTCGTGAGCGTGCTAAGCTGGCTGAGACTGCTGCAGATGCAGTTAAAGTTTTGGCTGACTCCTTGGCAGGCCGTCTGCTGGCTCAGGATGTTATCAGCCCTGAGACTGGTGAGATTATTCTGGAAACTGGTACTGAGCTTACTGCTGAGGACATGGAACTGGTAGGGGAGGCCGGTGTATCTGAGCTGGTTCTCCGTGGTCAGTCCGACAACAACGATACTATCGTTGGCAGCTCCTCTGTTACCGAGACTGTACAGCTGGGTGCTCCAGAGGAAAATGTTCGTGCATCTATTCGCAAGGCTATGATGGATCAGATGCTGGGCAAGGAAGTTACTGCCGATGTTGTTGACAGCATGGGCAAGGAGATTATTCCTGCTGGTGTTAAGCTTACCGAGGAGTATATCGAGGCTGTTCTCAACAGTGATGCCAAGGAAGTTCGGGTTCGCAACAACAATGTTCGCGGTATTTCCGTTGAGGAGATTGTTGATGGCAACCGTGTAATCGAACCTTTGGCAGATCGTATTCTGGGCCGTGTATTGGCTGAGGATATTATTGATCCTGCTACCGGTGAGAAGATTGCTTCTGTTAACGATACTGTTGAAAAGGATCTGGCAGAGAAGATCTGCAAGGTTCGCAAGAGCGTATCTATCCGCAGCGTACTGACCTGTAAGTCTCAGTACGGTGTCTGCATCAAGTGCTATGGCCGTGACCTGGCCAATAACACCGAGGTTAATGTAGGTGAGGCTGTTGGTATTATTGCTGCCCAGTCCATCGGTGAGCCTGGTACTCAGCTGACCATGCGTACCTTCCATTCCGGCGGTATTGCAGGCGGCGACGATATCACTCAGGGTCTGCCTCGTGTCGAGGAATTGTTCGAGGCTAGAAAGCCTAAGCATAATGCTATTATCTCCGAGGTTGAGGGTACTGTTACCGTCAAGGAGAATGGCAACCTCTTTACCGTATATGTTATGCCTGAATCCGGTGAGGCTCGTGAATATATTATTCCATTTGGCTCTCATCTGGCAGTTAAGGATGGCCAGCACATTCAGACTGGTGGCAAGATTACCGAGGGTTCCATCAATCCACACGATATTCTCCATATCTGCGGCATGAAGGCTACCCAGAGCTACATTGTATATGAAGTTCAGAAGGTATATCAGTCTCAGGGTGTAGGCATTAACGATAAGCATATTGAGGTAATGGTACGTCAGATGCTCCACAAGGTTAAGATTGAGGAAGCTGGCGGTACTGAATTCTTGCCTGGCGATCAGGTGGATATCAATATCTTCGAGGCTGCTAATACCAAGGCTATTGAAGAAGGCAAGGAGCCAGCAGTGGCTAAGCCTGTTCTGCTGGGTATTACCAAGGCTTCCTTGGCTACTGATTCCTTCCTGTCTGCTGCATCCTTCCAGGAGACCACTCGTGTTCTCACAGATGCGGCTATCAAGGGCAAGGTTGATCCACTTATCGGCTTGAAGGAAAATGTTATTATCGGTAAGCTGATTCCAGCTGGTACCGGTATGAGCCGCTACCGCAATATCAAGGTAGTATATCAGGGTGAAGAGGATGATTCTGATGATGATATCCTGGACAGCCTGGCAGATGCAGAAAATGCCTAAGCAAAAATAAAAATATTTCTCTAGGGAAATAATGATTCCTTCGGGATGGCAATTGCTGTTCCGAAGGAATTTTTTTGTCTAAAAATATTAAAAGCCTATCCGTAAACTAAAAAACAACCTGCCCTGAAATTAATCAGAGCAGGCTGCTAATGGGATATATGTGGAAATATGGGATATCTTTAAAGGAAATTACTTGTTGAAATAGCGCTTCAGGAGACCAGCAAAGCCCTTGCAATGACGAGCCTCGTCCTTGCACATCTCATGCACGGTGTCATGGATAGCATCCAGATTCAGTTCCTTGGCACGAACAGCCAGCTTCTTCTTGCCATCAGTTGCACCAAATTCAGCATCTACACGCATAGCCAAATTCTTCTCGGTGCTGTCGGTAAGTACCTCGCCTAACAGCTCGGCAAACTTAGCTGCATGCTCAGCTTCCTCAAAAGCATAACGCTTGAAAGTCTCAGCTACTTCTGGATAGCCCTCACGGTCAGCTACACGGCTCATGGCCAAGTACATACCAACCTCGGAGCACTCGCCATTGAAGTTATCACGAAGGCCCTGAACGATTTCTGCATCAACGCCCTGAGCCACACCCAGCTTATGCTCATCAGCTAGCTGCATCTCACCCTCTACCTCTTTGAACTTATCAGCGCCAACATGGCAGATTGGGCACTCAGCTGGTGGGGTATCTCCCTCATGTACATAACCACAAACGGTGCAAACAAACTTCTTCATAATCTTTTCCTCCTACATATATAATACACAAAATTAAACATCTTTGTTAGACAGTTACTAAACTGTCTAAGAATCATATCAGCTTTGCTCATTCTGATATGTTCTTTGGTTTCTCAACCTTATGGCTTTATTATAGAGGAAATTCTCTAAAAAGAAAAATGCTAAATTTAGTGAAATTTGATGATTATTCTTAGTTATCTTACAAATACTCTAAAATTCTTCATATTTTATAAATTATAAGAAATATTAACGGATAATAATTATTGATAAAACTAAGGGAATTTTGGGAACTACTTTACTATAATACAAGCAATGTGATAGAATTTTATGATGGTGAAGATAGATATTGGATATAGAATAGGTAGATGATTTTATGCAGAAGGTATGGATAAAGCTGGCTATGTTTTTAGCTGTAGCTTTGGTTTTTCAGAGTATTCGCCTGATTATGCCCATGATTCCCGGGCCGGTGAATATGTTTTTGATAGGCAGTCTGCTTAATACGGTAATGGTGTTAAGCAGTTGGTGCACTGGCAGCCCCTGGGCTGCATGTATTGGTGTATTGCTGCCTTTAGGAGCCTTTATGCAGGGACAGCTGCCGGTGGTGTTGATGATTCCTGTGGTGGCTTTGGGCAATGCGGTATATATTTTATTGGCGGGGAAATTCAAGCAGAGCAAATTGGTATATATGAGTCCCTTGGTTAAAGCGGTTTTATTGTATGGGGGTACTTGGCTGGTGCTACATACCATCGGCCTGCCTGCCCCGGTTAGTGGCATGATTTTGTTTATGATGAGCTGGCCTCAGATTGTAACAGGTGCCATTGGTTTGTTCTTGGCCAATAAGGTCTATAGATATTTGGATTCTGTAAGATTGTAAGGAAAGGTGGTAGACTGCTTACTTATGGGCAGTCGCAGCAGTTTATGTTTGAATATAAATCAGTCAGTCCAGAGCAAACCGCTTTGCTGGCAAAAAAAATAGCAGAAATTATCCAGCCAGGTACTGTAATCTGTCTCAATGGGGATTTAGGTGCTGGCAAAACTCTGTTTGTGCAAAATTTGGCTAAAGCTCTGGGGGTGCAGGGAGATGTAACCAGTCCTACCTTTAACCTGATGAATATATATGAAGGAAGAATTAATATTTTTCATTTTGATTTGTACAGACTGGAGCAGGAGTATGAATTGGAAGAAATCGGCTTTTATGATTATGTTGAGGAGCCAGAGGGGCTGGTATTGATTGAATGGGCCGAGAAATTTATGGACTGCTTGCCTGAAAATTACATTTCTTTGGAAATTCAGAGAACAGAGCAGGAACAGCAGCGTATTCTTCGCTTTGAGCTGGTAGGTCAGGAATTGGAAAATGTATATAAGGAGATGGAATCACTTTGCCAATTTTAGCAATAGATACAGCCACTATGGTTTCCAGTGTAGCTGTAGCAGATGAAAAAAAGCTCCTTGCGGAGCTGACAGTACAGACTAGATTAACTCATTCGGAAACATTGCTGCCACATATTCAGCAGGTTCTAAAAATGGCTGGCGCAGCAAAGAATCAGCTGAAAGCAGTGGCCGTAAGCTTGGGGCCAGGCTCCTTTACAGGTTTGCGTATTGGTTTGGGGGCTGCCAAGGCCATTGCCTATGGTCTTAATATTCCTATTATTGGTGTGCCTACTACAGAAGCCTTGGCCTGGCATTATCCTGTGCCACATATTAGAGTAATCCCTTTTATTGATGCTCAGAAGGGCAATGTATATAGTGCCGTTTATGCCTGGCAGGGTGGTGAGGTGAAGGAGCTGTCACCAGTACAGGTATATACCTTGGATGAAGCGCTGGAGCTGTGTGGTCAGCAGAATACAACTGTAATGGCTGTAGGGGATATGGTACAGAAAAAGCTGGTCAATAGGCAGGATTTACCTGCTAATCTTCAGATACCGCCTCAGCATATGGTTATGCCTAGAGCTGCCAATGTGGCTATGGCGGGGTTAAGCAGATTGGCTCAGGCTAAGGTGGATTCTGTGATGAATCTGGAGCCTATTTACATCCGTCGTTCCGAGGCTGAGGTTTTGTGGGAAAAGCGTCAGGCAGCCCTAAAGGAAGCAGCTGGAACCGGTGATGAGGCTGAGAAATAAAGATGGCAAATATTGAATTTTACCGCATGATTCAGGAGGATGCTGACGGGGTAGCCAGAGTGGAAGCGGCTTGTATGCCTGTGCCCTGGTCCAGACAGTCCTTTTGGGAGGAGGCCTCTCACACTGATGCCTACTATCTCATAGCCAGAGATGTGGATAGAGATAATTTGATTGTAGCCTATGCAGGCTGCTGGGTGCTGGCAAATGAAGGCCATATTACCAATGTGGCTGTGGATCCTGATTATCAGGGACAGGGACTGGGGCGAAGGCTGATGAATGAGCTAACCAGTCGGGTAAAGGCTTTGGGGGTGGACTCCATGACCTTGGAGGTGCGTCCCTCCAATACTGTGGCTATTAATCTCTATACCAGTCTTGGGTTTCGCAGTGTCGGCCAGCGGCCTAAATATTATACAAATCCTGTAGAGGCTGCAGAGATTATGTGGAATACCAAGCTTTGAAGCGTAATATAGATAAATGGAGAAATTATGGACGAGAAAATTACTCTTGCAATAGAATCAAGCTGTGATGAAACCTCTGCCGCTATTCTGCGAGGAGGACGGCAGGTTTTGTCCAATATTATATCAACCCAGATTCCTATACATCAGAAATTTGGGGGCGTAGTGCCGGAGATTGCCTCCCGCAAGCATATTGTTAATATTATGCCTGTCATTGATGAGGCATTGGCCAAAGCTGAAGTGGAGCTAACTGATATTGATCAGATAGCTGTTACCTATGGCCCTGGCTTGGTAGGCGCCCTGCTGGTGGGAGTATCTGCTGCCAAGGCTTTGGCCTTTACGCTGGATGTGCCTTTGATTGGGGTAAATCACCTGGAGGGGCATATATTTGCCAATTTTATCAGCCATCAGGATTTGAAACCGCCATTTATGGCCTTGGTGGTATCTGGCGGACATACCTCTTTGGTGCATGTAAAGGACTATAATTCCTTTAGCCTAATGGGACAGACTAGAGACGATGCAGCAGGGGAGGCCTTTGACAAGGTAGCCAGAGTTATGGGACTGCCATATCCAGGAGGCCCTCAGATTGATAGATTGGCTCAGGAGGGAAATCCTCATGCTATTGATTTTCCTAAGGCTTTGCAGGAAAAGGGCAATTATGAATTTAGCTTTAGCGGTCTGAAATCTGCTGTGCTGAATTATCTGAACAGCATGAAATGCAAAAAAATAGAGATAAATAAGGCAGATGTGGCAGCTTCCTTCCAAAATACGGTTATTGAGGTGCTGATAGCCAAGGCTCTTAGTGCTGTCAAAGAAGTAGGCTGTGATACCTTGGTATTGGCTGGCGGCGTAGCAGCTAATAGTTCTTTGGAAAGCAGATTGCGGGCTGCTACGGAGAAGGCAGGGATTCGCTTCTGTTATCCAGATAAAATTCTTTGCACTGATAATGCTGCGATGATTGGCTGTCGAGGCTATTATCAATCCTTGGCTGGCAATTTTGCCGATTTGTATCTTAACGCAGTTCCTGGATTGGAATTGCAGGATTTGTAAAGGACAGGTAATATATTATGGAGCAGGACGGAGAGGAACACAGCGTAAATATTACATCTCAGTGTCGCAAAATAACCAATCTTACAGCTATGCAGATTGAGCATTTGAAAAGAATTGAGGTCAGTCTGCCCTTTGTGGCAGATTTGGCCCATGCTTATTTGTATCTCTATGTACAAACCAGAGAGCCAGGCAGGATGCTTGTATTGAAGCACTATAGGCCTCATACATTTTTTTCGGAGGTAGAGCTGACAGGGGAGGGAGCCCTTGTCTCTACTTTAGAGGAACCACTGATTGCTGCAGCCTTTGACAAAGGAAAATTCATTCAAGGACAGCGGGAATGGCGTTTTGGTATCAATTTGGAAATGTATGTACAGCCCATCAAATGTGGCAATGAGGTTATTGGCGTGGTTAGCTTGGAAACTGGTCATAGTTATGCCAATTCCAGCAACTATCATCAGCTGATGGATACGGCCTTGTATCTGTTGGATTATGCTAAAAAGCCTTTGGATAAAGAAGAATTTCACCCCATGAGTCCCGGCACTGGTATTATAATTGCTGACAGCAATAACAGGATTGTCTTTGCCAATTTGTCAGCCAATAGGATTTATAGAGCCTTGGGCATTGCTAGTCTGGTGGGCTGCCGTATGCAGGACAGAGAGCTAAGTGCCATGCTCCACAAGGAAACCATTGACAGCAGCCGTCCTTATGAGCGAGAGATCCAGATTCGGGATTTTGTGCTGGTACAGCGGGATATTAAGCTAGAAGAAGCAGGTATGCTGAAAAGGCGGATTATGCTGCTTTCTGATGTGTCCGAGCTCAGGAAAAAAGAACGGGAGATAAAGATAAAATCTGCTGTCATTCAGGAGATTCACCATCGTGTCAAAAATAATCTTCAGACTATAGCCAGCCTTTTGCGGCTGCAAGCCCGTCGTTCCAAGGTACCAGAGGTAAAGTCTGCCTTGCAGGAAAGCACCAATCGTATTCTCAGTATGTCGGTGGTTCACGAATTCCTGTCTCAGCAGGATGCGGAAGAAATTCGAGTAATGGAGGTAACTAAAAATATTCTTAATACAGTGGCGCCCAATATGATTGCTGTAGATTTTCAGTTGGAGCAAAGCTTTGATGGTCCGGAGGTTATTCTGCCTTCCAGAACGGCTAGCAATCTAGCGGTAATCATTAATGAGCTGATACTTAATTCCATCGAGCATGGCTTTGAGGGCCGTCAGCAGGGGCTTATTGGTCTGCATACCGAGGAATCAGCAGATGGCTATGTGCTGGAGCTTTATGATAATGGCTGTGGTTTGCCACCGGATTTTGATTTGGATAAAACTCGCTCTCTAGGATTGCAGATTATCCGTACTCTGGTCAGGGATGACATGGGAGGAGAGATAGAGTTATATAATCAGCAGGGCACTCGTGCTCGAATTAGTATACCGAAGAATCCTGAGGGAGGAGAATACTGATGAAATCCTTGAAGATTGTTATTGCCGACAATGAATCTGTTATCCGTATGGATGTAAGAGAAATGCTGGAGGAAGCAGGCCATGAGGTGGTAGGAGAGGCTGTTAATGGCAAAAAAGCCGTAGAGTTGGCTCGTCGCTATAAGCCTGATTTGTGTATTCTGGATGTAAAAATGCCTGAAATGGACGGCATTACTGCTGCCAAGATTATTACAGAGGAAAAAATTGCTCCCGTGTTGTTGCTGACAGCCTTTAGTCAGGCGGATACGGTTAAGCGGGCTACAGAGGCAGGTGTGTTGGCCTATCTGGTAAAGCCTGTACAGGAAAGCAATCTTTTTCCTGCTATAGAGGTGGCTCTTTCTCGTTATCAGGAAATGCATGAATTGGAGGATGAGCTGTTTAAGGTGAAGGATACCTTGGCTATGCGAAAAACTCTAGATAGAGCCAAGGGAATTCTGATGGATGCCCATGGGTATACCGAATCAGAGGCATTTAAGAAGATTCAGCAATATAGTATGGCCAAGCGGAAAACCATCAAAGAGGTGGCAGAGGCTATTATTCGAGCTGCCACCAAATAAAAATTTTAAAAAAATATTTGCTATTAGGCGTATCTATGATGGGTGCGCCTTTTTCTATTTTACTGAATAATTTTTAATAAATTGCCTGTAAAAATTTATTTATTTTGAAATATATGGGAGAATTACCTAAAAATAAATTTGTTGTACAAATGTCTATCAATAGGGGATTTGACAGAAAAATTTAACAATTGTTAAAAAAGTGGTAGACAAGATTGCTGGATTGTAGTATTATAACAACCAATATATAGCACATATCAATATTTGATATGCAGCATAGACATATAGAACAATATAGGGATTTACAAATGTGTGGAAGGTGTGGTAATTATGAGCAACGTAGATAAGGCAGCTTTGGAATTGCATAAGGAAAATCAGGGCAAGCTGGAAATTGTCAGCAAGGTGGATTTGGGATCCTCCAAGGATTTGACTCTGGCATATACTCCTGGTGTAGCTGCGCCATGCTTGGAAATAAAGGATGATTATAACAAGATTTATGATTATACAACCAAATCCAATATGGTAGCTGTAGTCACCAATGGTACTGCAGTACTGGGCTTGGGTAATATTGGTGCTGGTGCTGGTTTGCCAGTAATGGAGGGCAAAGCGGTTCTCTTCAAGAGTTTTGCCGGTGTGGATGCCGTGCCTCTTTGTTTGAATTCTCGCAATGTGGATGATATTTGTCATACGGTGGAGATGCTGGAACCAGGTTTTGGCGGCATCAATCTGGAGGATATTAAGGCTCCTGAGTGCTTTGATATTGAGAATCGTCTCAAGGAAACCATGAATATACCTGTTTTCCATGATGATCAGCATGGTACAGCTGTTGTTGCTGTATCTGCTTTGATGAATGGCTTCAAGCTGATTGGCAAGCGTTTCCAGGATGCCAAAGTTGTGGTTAATGGCGCTGGTGCTGCTGGCATGGCTATTACCCGTCTGCTGCAGGCAGTAGGTACCAAGCATATTATTCTTTGTGATACCAAGGGTGCCATCTATGAGGGACGTGCCGAGGGCATGAATCCATATAAGGAGGATATTGCTAGAATTACCAATAAGCGTAAGGAAGCAGGAGCTTTGGTGGATGTTATCAAGGGTGCCGATGTATTTATTGGTGTTTCTGTCGCCAAATGTGTAACTGAGGAAATGGTTAAGTCCATGAATAAGGATGCCATTATTATGGCAATGGCTAATCCAGAGCCTGAGATTATGCCGGAGCTGGCTAAGAAGGCTGGAGCCCGTATTGTTTGCACTGGCCGCTCTGATTTCCCTAATCAGGTAAATAACCTGTTGGCTTTCCCTGGTATCTTCCGTGGTGCTTTGGATGTAAGAGCTACTGATATCAATACAGAGATGAAGATTGCGGCGGCTACAGCGATTGCTTCCTTGATTCCAGAGGAGGAGCTGAGTGAGGATAATATTATTATCAGTCCATTTGATAAGCGTGTAGCTCCTAGAGTAGCTTCTGCGGTGGCACAGGCTGCTATTGATACTGGCGTGGCTACTAATGATGGCGTGACTGCAGAGCTGGTGGCAGAGCATACTATGGAAATGCTGGGAGCCTAAGACAACTTTGCGTACAAATCTATAAAGTGAATTAAAGTCCTGATGCCGATTGTGGGATTGGGACTTTTTCATTTTGCTAAATTCTGATTTGTAGAGTTATACATACCTGCTTTTTTGAAAGACAGCCTGCGGTCATAACGACTTTTGCTCTGTCGGCTAAATGACCCTGCCTGATAATTTATCTTTACGCAGAGATACCGCTTGTCGCTGAGCCAATTCACAGAAACCGGAATAGCAGAGAGTGCCACCGGGCTCACTTTTGCTTCGCAAAAGCAGAAAGCCTCCTGACGCAAAAGTGTCATGCACCTCCGGCTGTTGCCGAATCATTCTGCCTTATCGATGCCACCAACTGATTTGCTACCACATAGCGGAGAAAGGTAATAATCTCAAACAATGCCAAGGCGGGAAATTGCTGTGAATACACTAATTGAGAGGCATGGCATGTACCCTTCAACGGCATATTAATGCGCCTCGCTTCTTAACGAATTAAAGGCGTTAGAAGCTGAACGCAGTGACAGATTCTAACGAGCTTTAATGAGTTTAGCAGCGTGAGGCACATTTATATAGCGCGAGCGTGCCGGGAAGGGTATTGCCATGCCTCAGTAAATAGTATTGTGAACAATCTATAACATTTACAAATCAGAATTAGATAAATTAAATTTCCGCACAGTAAGGAAGTTTTTTCTCTATGCCTATACAGGGAAATAGGCTATTCTATATTTGTGTATTGAAAAGATTTTCACAGCATGATAACCTTACCGATAATGATGGTGCTATGCTGGTAATAGAAAATATAGAATAGGAGTGGTGGTTGTGGAAAAATCTTTGCAAAACGAAAACATCAGTATTAATGTAAATTCCTTTGGCGGTGCATTAAGCTCCATCAAGGACAAGGATGGTTTGGAGTATCTCTGGCAGGGGGACAAGAAATATTGGAGCGGACAGGCTCCTGTACTTTTTCCTATCTGTGGCAGCCTGAGAAACGACAAGGCTGTGATTGGCGGAAATAAGGAAACTACAATGCCGAGACATGGCATTGTTCGTAAGAGAGAATTTGAGCTGGAAAAGGCTGATGACAAGGAAATTATTTACAGCATAGAGTCCAATGAGGAGCTGTTGGCTCAATATCCATATGATTTCAAGCTTTCTATTGGCTATACTCTATCTGGTAAGTCCATTATTATCACTTACAAGGTAGAAAACCGCAGCGGCGAGATAATGCCATTTTTCCTTGGTGCCCATCCAGGTTTTAACTGTCCATTAACAGAAGATACAGTCTATGAGGACTACTATGTAGAATTTGACCAGGAGGAGAATTGCACTTCGGCAACTCCTTTGCCAGAAAATGGTCTGGTAGATAGAAAGGCTCGTCAGCCATTCCTGGAGAACAGCAATAAACTGGTTTTGGATTACAAGTATTTTGCCATTGAAGCCATTGTGCTGGATCAGTTGAAATCCCGCAAGGTTACGCTGAAAACAGACAAGCACAACAAGGGAATTCAGATGGATTTTACAGATTTCAATAACCTCCTACTGTGGTCCACTGCCAACAAGAGTCCATTTGTTGCCCTAGAGCCTTGGAGCGGACTTTCTACCTGTCTAGATGAAAGTGATGTATTTGAGGAAAAGGCCAATGTAACCCTTTTAGCCCCTAAGAGCAGCAAGGAATACAAGCTGACAATCAGCATTCTCTAATTATTAATGGTATCTGTAAGGCGTAAATTTGTAACACCAGGGTAAAACCTATACTACCCTATTAAGTCCCTGCGAATAGAACGGCTAATGTTTTATTTGCGGGGATTTTATTTGTCTGTAGAAAAAATCTAAAATTATATTTTACACAAAAAAAGGAAGCATACGGTTTTGTATGCTCCTTGCACTTAAATAGTATTAAAATGTTGACTGTTACAATAAAGTCATATACTTGGCAAAATCAGAGCAGGGGGATTTCCAATATCTCCATGGCTTGCTCTGCTGAAATTTTCAAATTTTTCATCATAGATTTTATAGAAAAAAGTTTGCCACGAGCTATACCTTCTTCCCTGCCTTGCTCCAATAATCTATTTTTTTCGATATCAAAAACACGTTCCTGATTAAACAATGTCAGCATAATCCCCTCTACCTCCGTTTCCCGTTCTGCTAGATAATCCTTCAATAAATTCTTATTAGAAAAAAACTCCTCCGCCAACGAGAGTATATCTGGATGCTAAAATACATCAGCAACCTGATGATAATGTTTGGTGACCATGTAGTCTGTGCTTCCAATAAAATCAGTAATTTATCGCCACGCACCATAAAGCCCAGATCGTTGTAAATATAATTGCAAAAGATATTTTTTCTGAGAAAACATATCACGAAATACGGTGTCCTGTCCTGTGTATTTTGCTGTTTTTTCAGACATACATATCACCACCTTTGCATTCATTATAACATAAAATACAAAACAGTTATCTAATATTTATAATGTACGCAAAAATATTTGCACCAGTGTAGTACAAAATTTTCATAATTAAGCTATGTATTAGTAAATATGAATACAGCCAAGTAAGCACGATGAGAAGCTTTATTGTGCTTTTGGCAGTGTGCCCAGCATTAATGCTGAAGCAGATTCTCACCAATATAGTCTGAATATATGCGTATGAGCTTATGGAGCAATTCCTTTTTCACATTGCGAGATAAAGGAAAAAATCCGCCACAATGGCTACAAGTACACATATCATGACCGGACATTTCCTCCAGGCTAATACTCCAGCCATTATACCGCCGATAATGCCGATTTCAGGGCGAGTACTATCCACGGAAAATACACCCGGGAAAATCAGAGCAGCCATAGCAGTATAGGGAATAAGCTGTAAGAATTTTTCAATTTTTGCTCCAAATTTCATTTTATCAATCAAGACAGCCGGAAGAGCACGGGGAATATAGGTTACAACTGCCATTCCTAAAATCAAAAGAAAGATGTCAGTTCTAATCATCTGATACCTCCTGTCCATCCAAATCAACAAAAAACACGCCGCTAATCGCGCAAAGAAGCGTGGATAAGATTAACGCCCAGCTCGAATCCATAAACTGTGTCAAAACGGAGTTACAGACGGCAGTAAGGAGAACCAACAAACTCAGTTTCAGATTGTGCGTCAGATTAGGGATTAAAATTCCAATGAACATCGCATACAATGCAATTCCCAAATTTGCAGACACAATAATCGGAAGAAAATCCGATGCAACCGCACCAATCGCAGAGCCGACAATCCATGAAGAATAGGTAACAGTAATTAAACCTAGAAAATACAGACCTGAACACTTTTCTTTACTCTCTGTTGTGAAAATCGCAAAGGACTCATCTGTAACACCGAAGGTTGCCAGCAATTTGAACTTTACCGGCTCATTTTTCACACGATTAAGGACGCAGGTACTCATAATTAAATGACGTAGGTTCAAAATAAAGGTTGCTAAAATCATGGCAATAATACTGGCTCCCTGTACATACATACCAAGCGCCATCATCTGGCTGGCTCCTGCAAAAACAGTGACAGACATGAAAATTGTTTCAAAGACAGAGAAACAATTTTCATGTCTGTCTCGCCATAATTGCATAAGCAATGCCAACAGGAACGAAGCCGAGAATGACAGGGATACCGGCACGCACTCCTGCTAAATATTGTGATTTCTTATTTGACATAGATTGTCGCCTCCGAATATAGGGCTGCTTTTCCGCTTATACGGATGCGTTCCCCTTCTACCTTCCCATATAAAATACCACCTCTGTGGGATGCCTGATATGCGACCAGTTCCGGTTTGTTTAGTTCCTGTGCCCAATAAGGCATGATGTGACAGTGACCTGATCCGCAAACAGGATCCTCCGGCACATTTAATTTAGGCGCAAAGGAACGGGATACACAATCAAAATCCTTTCCTTTCGCTGTCACCTGTAAAAGCAGACCGTCCAAAGTAAGTATTTTATTCATATCCGGTTTTAACTGTCGTACTGTTTCTTCATTATCCATAACGCATAACAGGTCACGTCCCATAAACGCTTTTATCGGTCTTGCACCAACCGCAGCTTCCATTTTGTCTGTGACAGGAATTTGGCGCAATTTATACGCTGGAAAGTCCATTTCGTACAAGTCGTTTTTCTTTTCTACCGTAATCAATCCGCTTTTCGTCATAAAATGAATTGTTTGTAAATCTGCACAAATAAAATGCGTTATCACATAGGCTGTTGTAAGGGTAGCGTGTCCGCATAAATCAATTTCTCCTCCCGGTGTAAACCACCGAAGATGGTATTTATCCTGTTCTGGTACGGCAAAAGCAGTTTCGGATAGATTATTTTCACGGGTGATTTTCAAGAGCAAATCATCTGAAAGCCAGCTATCCATAACACATACAGCGGCCGGATTTCCGCCAAACACTTTATCGGTGAAAGCATCTACAACATACTGTTTCATATACTAAAAACTCCTTCTAAGTAAAATATTAGCTTTTTCTATTATAGGGCAAAAAAAGATTGCACACAATATTATAATTGTGTGCAATACAATTTTGATTTTATAACGAGGTGTCCGATGTTCCACAACTCTATAGGTGGCGGGGAGCTGCGTTAATGACAGGGGAGAGCTAATATCTTCCCCCTCGTCGAAACCCCATTGAAAGAAAATGCAAGGGCATTTTCTTTGAACAATCTAGGGGTTATAAAGAATTCAATAATTTATCTAAAATTGTCAAACCATGTTCTAATTCTTTCATGCTGTCCGGTGCACAGATTGCCAAGCGAACGGCACCGACTGGAGCGTTTTTCCCGACAGCGAATCGTTCGGAACCATATACAAGCACTCCCTGTTCGGATGCAAGCTGCTCGAACTGTGCTCCGGTAATACCATGTGGTAAGCATAGCCATCGGTTCAGACTTGTGCTGTTCCCCCATATCTCGTAGCGATTCAGCACTCGCTCCGTAAGCTTATTTCGGAGTATCAGACCTTTGCGTCGTCTTTCTAAAAGTGTTTCTAATTGCCCAGAAACAATCAATCGGGAGGCAATCTCCTGCAACAATGCCGATTGGGAAAGGTTGATATTATATAAGGCGTTGTCTATTTCCTGATAGTATAGTTCAGGGACAGCAAGATAGGCTAGACGAAGCGCCGGGTTTACCGTTTTTGACAGGCTCAGCAGAAAAATAGTTTGTTCCGGGGCATCTGCATAAATGGTGTTTCTTTTTTCCTCTAACAAAAGACTGTTAATTCCATCTTCTATCACGATTAAATGGAATTCTTTTGCAATGAGGGCAATCATTTTACGGCACTCTGCGGTCATCGTATGTGTCGTTGGGTTTTGACAATCCGGCATGACATAAATTCCGCGAATATTATCATTTTTTATAGCGTAATGCAACCCGGCTTCTGACATTTCGCCATTTTCCTGCTGGATTGCAACAAGCTGAATTCCAAATAATTTTGCGGCGCTTTTTAATCCCGGATAGACCAGAGGATCAACCCCTAAACGATCCCCCGGTTTGAAAAGTCCGGCCAAAATGGCTGCTATGGCATTTTGCCCTCCGCTTGCAGTAAGCACTCGATCTGCCGAAGCAGTACAGCCAACCTGGTTCATCAACTTTGCCGCAGCTTCACGCTGCCAATCCGATATACCGTGAGAATATTGAAAAAGCTTCCCAAAATCTGGTTCTGTCAGCATTTTCTGAAATAGGGAAACTACCTCGTCCTGCGGTATCGTTTCCGGCATCATAGAGCCTAATTCAATGAGCTGAGGCTTGTTGAACACTGAGGCAGAAAAAATATTGGTGCTAATATCATAAGCAATATAGGTTCCACTTCCTATGGTGCCGCTCAGCAATCCCTTTTGAGAGCAGATTTTGAATGCTCGCGATACGGTACTGACATTGATGTCCAAGAAATCTGCAAGTTCTCTCTGTGGCGGTAATTTCGTTCCAGGACGCAGTATGCCGCTGGCAATATCATTTTCCAATTGTGCAGCAAGGCTGATATACAAAGGCTCTGTGCCTTTTTGTAATGTCGGACGCCATGACATCGGGTAGTTTTCAAATGAATTATGAGGCATAATATTCCCCCTATTCCTAATACACACATTATATGGGTGATTAGAATCTTTTTTATTTCATTTTATCATAAAACTGCTTGAATTTTATATTCGATAGCATAGACTTTTCCAGCTGACATTTTTTCGTCCATCTTATGCTCATAAGTATATATTAATTCCTTGAAAGCAAGGTGACAACTTTATTTATACAATATCATGCAGAATTCACCCAAGGTATAGCTATGGTTTTGAAAAGCAGGTTCTAAAATATTTGTCAGTTTTTTGTCTTGACTTATTGACTTTTTGACGAAAAGGATTTATTATAATACTTGCAGTTAGCACTCAAAGGAAAAGAGTGCTAACAACGAAAATGTTTAATATGATTTTAAATATTAGGAGGCAGATTAACATGATTAGACCATTAGGTGACAGAGTTGTTATCCAGGTTGCAGAAGCAGAAACCAAGACTGCTAGCGGCATTATTTTGGCAGATACCGCCAAGGAGAAGCCAATGAAGGGCGTTGTTGTAGCTGTAGGCCCTGGTGAGTTCAAGGATGGTCAGAGAAGCCCTATGGACGTAAAGGTTGGCGACGCAGTAATCTACTCCAAGTACGCAGGTACTGAGGTAAAGGTTGACGGTGAGGATTATCTGGTATGCCGTCAGAGCGACATTCTGGCAATTGCTGAGTAAGAACAGATTGTGTAGACAATCTTATGACTATATATTGGAGGTAAATACAAAATGGCAAAGCAGATTTTATTTAATGAAGAAGCACGCCGTGCACTGGGCAAAGGCGTAGATGCATTGGCTGACGCAGTAAAGGTTACCCTTGGTCCAAAGGGCCGCAATGTAGTGCTGGACAAGAAGTTTGGTGCTCCTACTATTACCAATGATGGCGTTACCATTGCTCGTGACATTGAGCTGGAGGATCCATTTGAGAACATGGGTGCACAGTTGGTTCGCGAGGTTGCTACCAAGACCAACGATATTGCTGGTGATGGTACTACCACTGCTACCCTGTTGGCTCAGGCTATGATTCACGAAGGTATGAGAAATGTAGCTGCTGGCGCTAACCCAATGGTACTGAAGAAGGGCATTGAGACTGCAGTTAAGACCTTGGTAGATGAGATTAAGTCCGTATCCAAGTCCGTAAGCAGCAAGTCTGAGATTGCTCAGGTTGCTACTATTTCTTCCGCAGATGCTGAAATCGGTAACTACATTGCCGATGCTATGGAGAAGGTAGGCAAGGAAGGCGTTATTACCGTTGAGGAGTCCAAGGGTATGGAAACTAACCTGTCCGTTGTAGAGGGCATGCAGTTCGACCGTGGTTATATCTCTCCTTACATGGTTACTGATACCGACAAGATGGAAGCCGTTATGAACGATCCATATATCCTGATTACCGACAAGAAGATTTCCTCCATCAACGAGATTCTGCCTATTCTGGAGCAGGTTGTTAAGATGGGCAAGGAGCTGGTTGTTATTGCTGAGGATCTGGACGGCGAGGCTCTGGCTACCATCGTTGTAAACAAGCTCCGTGGTACCTTCAAGGCTTTGGCTGTTAAGGCCCCTGGCTTTGGTGATCGTCGTAAGGCTATGCTGGAGGATATTGCTATCCTTACCGGTGGCCAGGTTATCTCCGAGGAGGTTGGCCGTAAGCTGGATAGCGTAACCATCGAGGATCTGGGCCGTGCTCGTCAGGTACATTCCTCCAAGGAAAATACTACCATCGTTGATGGTATGGGCGACAAGGAAGCAATTGCAGCTCGTGTTGAGATGATTAAGAAGCAGATTGCTGATACTACCTCTGATTTCGATAAGGAGAAGCTCCAGGAGCGTCTGGCTAAGCTGTCCGGCGGTGTAGCTGTTATCGAAATTGGTGCTGCTACTGAGGTAGAGATGAAGGATAAGAAGTATCGTGTAGAGGATGCTCTGAACGCTACCCGTGCTGCTGTTGAGGAAGGTATTGTAGCCGGTGGCGGTACTACCTTCGTTGATATTCTGCCAGCTTTGGATAAGCTGGAGGCTGAGGGCGATGTAAAGACTGGTATCAATATCGTTCGCCGTGCTATTGAGGAGCCTGTTCGTCAGATTGCTAACAATGCAGGCTTGGAAGGCAGCGTAGTTGTTGCTGAGGTTAAGAAGGCCGGCGTCGGCATTGGCTACGATGCAGCTAATGACAAGTATGTTAATATGATTGAGGCTGGTATTGTAGACCCTGCCAAGGTAACTCGTTCCGCTCTGCAGAACGCAGCCAGCATTGCAGCTATGGTTCTCACTACTGAGACTTTGGTTGCTGATAAGCCAGCTCCAGAGGGTGCAGCTCCAGCAGCACCAGCTATGGGCGGTATGCCAGGCATGATGTAATTGCCAGCAAATGACAATTAAATAAAATATTTAGGGACTGTCTCGTTAGATTGCTGTATCATTAGGCTTCAAGCCAGAATGTTATGGATAATGGGACAGTCCCTTTCTTATTCTCTATGGTTTACAGGTTTACACAATTTTGTTGAATTTATTGTATTGAATGTATATGAGATTTTTAAATTATCAGAAAATTACTTCTTTCCTTTACTCCATTGACATCTAAAAAGCATAGTGCTAATATACAGTTCAAATATATTATATAACTCAGTCGCAACGTTGCGAATTGTGAGAAATCTAAATTATGGTTATATACCGATTTTCATTCCCGCTGACAGTATCGTTGTTGGCGGGAATTATTTTTATGTATGTATTATAAAGGAAAGAAGGATTTGTGATGAATGGTTTAACTCTTATTGGCATAGCCATCGTCGTCTTTGCTGCAGCCTATTTAGGTTACGGCCGCTGGTTGGTAAAGACCTGGGGAATAGATCCACAGGCCAAGACTCCAGCCGTAGAATTTGAGGATGGTCAGGACTATTCCCCTGCCTCAAGATTTACAGTATTTTCCCATCAGTTTTCTTCCATAACTGGTGCAGGCCCTGTTACCGGTCCTATTATTGCTGCCATGTTTGGCTGGGCGCCAGCTCTGCTGTGGCTTCTCTTTGGCGGTGTGTTCTTCGGCGCTGTACAGGATTTTACCGCTCTTTATGCTTCTGTAAAGAATAAGGGCAAGTCCATGGGCATGCTGATTGAGCAGTATGTAGGCAAGACTGGTAGAAGACTTTTCCTGTTGTTCTGCTGGCTTTTCACCCTGCTGGTTATTGCAGCCTTCTCTGATATTATTGCCAATACCTTTAATGGCATGACCAAGACTGGTGAACTGAATGTGCCTGGTGCTCAGGCAGCTACTATTTCCCTGCTGTACATTGTAGTGGCTATGGGCTTTGGTCAGTACATTAGAAAGTTCCAGCCATCCGGTGCTGTAAAATTCTTTGTGGCCTTGGTACTGGTTGCTCTCATGTTTGTGGTTGGTATGAACTTCCCATTGTATCTGGATGTGGCCAGCTGGCGTTATGTAGTCTTCGGCTACTGCTTCATTGCTTCTGTTTTGCCAATGTGGCTGCTGATGGAGCCTCGTGATTATCTTAGCTCCTTCCTGCTGTTGGGCATGGTTGCAGGCGGTGTTATTGGCGTTATCGTAGCTAACCCACAGATTAATATGCCTGCCTTCGTTGGCTTCGAGGTAAATGGCAAGCCATTGTTCCCAATTCTGTTTATTACCATTGCCTGTGGTGCGGTTTCTGGTTTCCACAGCCTGGTTTCCTCTGGTACTTCCTCTAAGGCCATTGCCAATGAGAAGGATATGCTGACTGTTGGCTATGGTGCCATGCTGGTTGAGTCCCTGCTGGGTGTAGTTGCTTTGGTTATTGCCTGCGCAGCTGCTACTGATGGTGTATTGCCAAAGGGAACTCCATTCCAGATTTTTGCTGGCTCCATTAGTAATTTCTTCAATATGTTTGGCCTGCCTGCTGGCCTATCCTCCTGTTTTATTACCATGTGCGTATCTGCTCTTGGTATGACCACCATTGATTCTGTAGCTCGAATTGGCAGAATGTCCTTCCAGGAGCTTTTTGCTCCAAGTGAGGGCCAGGAGGCAAGCGGTGTTGCTGGTCTTTGCATGAACACTTATTTTTCCACCATTGTAACCTTGGTATTGGCATATTTCCTGTGTTTGGCAGGTTATATGAATATTTGGCCGCTCTTTGGTGCAGCCAACCAGCTGCTGTCTGCTCTGGTATTGATTTCTTTGGCTGTATTCCTGCGGACCACTGGCCGTCAGGGCTGGATGCTTTACGTGCCTATGACCATGATGTTCCTAGTTACCATGTCTGCCTTGGTTATGAGTGTGTGGGGCATTGTCAACAAGCCTGCTGACCAGTTTGTCTTTATGGTTGATGGCCTGCAGCTGATTCTGGCTTTGGCGCTGATGACTTTGGCATTGCTGGTGGTTAAGCACTGTGGCAAGGAACTGATTAGCGGCGAAGCTGATGATTGTGAAAGCCATGGCTGCGAAAAAACAGCGTAACATAATATAGTAGGAAAAAGTTTCCACAGTTAAATTTTTGACTGTGGAAATTTTTTTGTTAATTTATCCACAAATTATACACAAAACCATTGACATACGCATACGAAACTGATAAAATCTTTTAAGTGAGCCTATGTGGCCACACGAAATTTTGAAAGGAGGATATCGATTTACATGGTAATGACTGATCCTATTGCAGACATGCTTACTCGTCTGCGCAACGCAAATTCCGTATTCCATGAGAAGGTAGAAATCCCTGGTTCCAAGATTAAGAAGGCTATTGCTGAGGTACTCAAGGAAGAGGGTTTCATCAAGGATTACACCTTCACTGAGGATGGCAAGCAGGGGGTAATCACTATTTCCCTGAAGTATGGTCCAGCCCGTGAAAAGGTAATTACCGGTATTAAGCGTATTTCCAAGCCTGGTCTGCGTCAGTACGCAAAGGCAGCTGAGCTCCCTCGTGTTCTCGGCGGTTTGGGTATCGCCATTATTTCCACTTCCAAGGGAATCATGAGCGATAAGGATGCTCGCAAGGCTGGTCTCGGCGGCGAGGTTGTAGCTTACGTTTGGTAATTATTTAATAGTTAGGAGGTGTACTAATGTCAAGAATTGGTAGAGCACCTATCACTATCCCAGCCGGCGTAACTGTTAAGGTTGAGGATGGCAACAAGGTGACTGTAAAGGGTCCTAAGGGTGAATTGGTACGCAAGATTCATCAGGACATGAAAATTAACATTGAGGAGAACACTCTGACTGTAGAGCGTCCTTCTGATAATAAGGATCACAGAGCACTGCACGGTTTGAGCCGTACCCTGCTGCACAACATGATTGTTGGTGTAAGCGAGGGCTATGCAAAGACTCTTGAGATCAATGGTGTTGGTTACAGAGCAGCTGTAAAGGGCAAGAACCTGGAGCTGTCCCTGGGCTTCTCTCACCCTGTAGTTGTTGAGCCACCTGAGGGCATCAAGTTTGAGTGCCCAGCTGCAACTAAGATTGTAGTAAGTGGTATCAGCAAGGAAGCTGTTGGCGCAATCTCCGCAAAGATTCGCGACTACAGAAAGCCAGAGCCATATAAGGGCAAGGGTATTAAGTACGAAGGTGAGTTTGTTCGTCGCAAGGTTGGTAAAGCTGGCGCGAAGGGCAAGAAATAATCAGCAGAAAGGAGTAACCGACAGTGTTTGTTAAGGAAGATAAGAATAAAGCTCGTCAGAAGCGTCACCTGCGTGTACGCAATCACATTTCCGGCACTGCTGAGAGACCACGTCTTAACGTATTCCGTAGCTTGAGCAACATCTATGCACAGGTTATTGATGATGTTAACGGTGTTACTCTCGTATCTGCCAGCACAAAGGATAAGGATTTCCAGAACTATGGCGGCAATGTTGAGGCAGCTAAGGCAATCGGCGAGACCGTTGCAAAGCGCGCTATCGAAAAGGGCATTACCGAGGTAGTATTCGACCGTGGTGGTTATGTATATCATGGCCGTGTTGCAGCACTTGCTGAAGCAGCTCGTGAAGCAGGCTTGAAATTCTAAAATTTGTAAAGGAGGTACATAAATGGCTAGAATTGACAACGAGACTCCTGAGTTCCAGGAAAGAGTTGTATTTATTAACCGCGTTGCCAAGGTAGTAAAGGGCGGCCGTCGCTTCTCCTTCAGCGCATTGGTAGTTGTTGGTAATGAGAAGGGTCAGGTTGGTGCAGGCTTGGGTAAGGCTGCAGAGGTACCTGAGGCAATTCGTAAGGGCGTTGAAGATGCCAAGAAGAATTTGATTAATGTTTCCCTGAAGGATACCACCATTCCTCATGAGATGATTGGTGTATTCGGTGCAGGCCGTGTGCTGATGAAGCCAGCTGCCAAAGGTACTGGTGTTATCGCTGGTGGCCCAGCTCGTGCCGTTCTCGAGTTGGCTGGTATTAAGGACATCCTGACTAAGTCTTTGGGTTCCTCTAATCCAAACAACATGGTACGTGCTACCCTGAAGGGCTTGGAGCAGTTGAAGCAGGCTGAGAAGGTTGCTGAGCTCCGTGGCAAGACTGTACAGGAACTTTTGGGTTAAGGAGGATTTGAAAATGGCAAAGTTGAAGATTACTCTGACCAGAAGCCTGATTGGCAGATCCGCTACACAGCGTGCTACTATTAAAGCATTGGGTCTTAAGAAGTTAAATTCCTCAGTTGAGCTTCCAGATAATGAGTCCATCCGTGGCCAGCTCCACAAGGTTGAGCATCTCATTACTGTTGAAGAGCAGGCTTGAGTTCAGGGAGGTGCAATAGACAGATGAAATTGAATGAATTATCTCCAGCTCCTGGCGCCCGCAAGGTACGTTTCCGTGTAGGTCGTGGTCTGGGTTCCGGTAATGGCAAGACCTCCGGTAAGGGTCAGAAGGGTCAGAAGTCTCGTTCCGGCGGCGGCGTTCGCACTGGTTTCGAGGGTGGCCAGATGCCTATCTATCGTAGATTACCAAAGCGTGGTTTCAAGAATATCTTTGCTAACGTATATGCAGAGGTTAACGTTGAGACTCTGAATCGTTTTGAGGATGGCACCACTGTTGATGCAGTAGCATTGGTAGAGGCTGGCGTTCTGAAGAACATCCAGGATGGCGTTCGCATTCTGGGCAATGGTGAGCTCACCAAGAAGCTGACTGTTGTAGCAAATGGCTTTACCAAGTCTGCAGAGGAAAAGATTACTGCAGCAGGCGGTAAGGTTGAAAAGTTGGGGTGATCTGATTGGTTTCAGCCCTCTCAAACATCGTTAAGATTCCGGAGCTGAGGACAAAGATTATCTTTACTCTGGTTATGTTCGCTGTATTTAGAATGGGTACTCATATACCTGTTCCAGGCGTTGATCCATCAGCCATTGAAAGGCTGTTTAACAGCGGAACTCTTTTCGGTTTGTTGGATTTGTTCTCTGGTGGTGCTCTTAGCAAGTTTTCCATATTTGCCATGAGTATTACCCCGTATATTAACGCATCCATCATTATCCAGCTGTTGAATGTAGTAATACCTACACTGGAGCAATGGTCAAAGGAAGGCGAAGAGGGGCACAAGAAAACCACCAAGGTCACACGCTACTTCACGGTAGCATTGGCATTTCTCCAGGCAATGGGCATGTCCATCGGTCTGAAGGAAGCTGTTCTAAATCCTGGTCCGGCATCAACTTTGATTATTGCGATTACTTTGACTGCCGGTACGGTATTCCTCATGTGGGTCGGTGAGCAGATTACTGCCAACGGCGTGGGGAATGGTATTTCACTAATTATTTTTGCAGGTATTGTGGCAGCTCTGCCATCTAATATTGGCAAGATTTATCATTACTTGCAGGCAGGAACCATTTCCTATATAAATGTGTTCTTCTTTGCAGCAATTGCGGTGGCTATGATTGTCTTTGTTATAGCAATTCATACCGCCTATCGTAGGATTCCAATTTCCTACGCCAAAAGGGTTGTCGGCAACAAACAGTATGGCGGACAATCCAGCTTTATCCCGCTGAAGGTTAACCACGCGGGAGTAATTCCAATAATCTTTGCGTCATCCGTGCTGATGTTTCCAGTAACTATTGCCCAGTTTATTGATATCCCCTGGGTAAAAGATTTTGCCGGGTATTTTGCGTGGGGTACACCGCTACATTCAACAGTGTACGCACTGCTGATTATCTTCTTCACGTATTTTTACACCGCGGTTACTGTAAAGATATCGGATATGGCAGAGAATCTGAAAAAATACGGTGGTTTCATCCCGGGTATTCGTCCGGGAGAGCCCACTGCAGAATATTTAGATCATGTCATGACTCGTATTACCCTTGCAGGAGCATTCTTCCTTGCGTTCATAGCTATTCTGCCAACCATAATAGCTAGTGCCACCCATTTGGAGGGCGTTAACTTCGGTGGAACAGCGCTGTTGATTGTTGTAGGTGTAGGCCTTGATACTATGAAGCAGATTGAATCCATGGTAGTGATGCGACATTACGAAGGATTCATGAAGTAAGGAGGAAAAAATGCATATTCTTTTGATGGGGCCTCCTGGTGCTGGTAAAGGCACTCAGGCAGCTAATATCGTTAAGAAATTCAATATCCCGCATATTTCCACTGGCGACATGTTCCGTGCCGCTATCAAGGAAGGAACCGAGCTGGGAAAAAAGGCCAAGGCATGTATTGATGCCGGTAACCTGGTTCCAGATGAGATTACTGTAGGTATCGTCAAAGAGCGTCTTGCTCAGGACGATTGCAAGAAGGGGTTTATTCTGGATGGCTTTCCTCGTACTGTTGAGCAGGCAGATGCTCTTAGCAAGATTCTTGTTGAGCTTGGTTTGAGCCTGCAGAGTGTTATCAACATCACTGTTCCGTCTTCTGATCTGGTGGAGAGAGCAGTTGGTCGTAGAATCTGCCGCAGCTGCGGTGCTACCTATCATATCAAATTCAGCCCATCCAAGGTTGAAGGCAAATGTGATGCCTGTGGCGGCGAGCTTTATCAGCGTGCAGATGACACCGAGGAAACTATGAAGAATCGGTTGTCAGTATACGAGGCACAGACAAAGCCATTAATCGAGTATTACCAGAAGGCTGGTCTTTATGTAGAGATTGATGGTCGTCAGGCAATCGACAAGGTTTTTGCAGACGTTGTTGAAACCCTGAAGTAAAAAGGAGTCATTATGTCTAAGCAAGATGTAATTGAAGTTGAAGGTAAGGTTCTGGAAGCATTGCCAAATGCAATGTTCCAGGTAGAGTTGGAGAACGGTCACGTTGTTTTGGCCCATGTTTCCGGCAAGATTCGCATGAATTTCATCCGCATCCTGCCAGGTGACAAGGTAACCATTGAGCTTACACCATATGATCTGACTCGTGGCCGTATCACCTATCGTTTTAAATAGTCAAAACAAGGCTTTTGGCAGTATATGAAAGGGGCATAACGCAATGAAAGTTAAACCGTCGGTTAAACCTATTTGTGAAAAGTGCAAGGTTATTAAGCGTAAGGGTCGCGTAATGGTTATTTGCGAAAACCCAAAACATAAGCAGAGACAGGGATAATTTTAGAAGGAGGTGCTTGATGTATGGCACGTATTGCCGGTGTAGATTTGCCACGTGATAAGAGAATTGAGATTGCATTAACATATATCTATGGTATTGGTCTGACCACTTCCCAGAGATTGCTGAAGGAGACTGGTATCAATCCTGATACCCGCGCTCGTGATCTGACTGAGGACGAGGTTGTAAAGCTTCGTGATATCATTGACAAGCAGGTTATCGTAGAGGGTGACTTGCGTCGTGAGCAGTCCCTGAATATAAAGCGACTCGTTGAGATCGGCTGCTATCGCGGTCGCCGTCATCGTATGGGTCTGCCAGTTCGTGGACAGAATACTAAGAATAACGCTCGTACTCGCAAGGGTCCTAAAAAGGCTGTTGCTGGTAAGAAGAAATAAGGGAGGGCTAAAGAGTGGCAGTTAAGAAGTCTGTTCGTCCTAAGAAGAAGGACCGCAAAAATATTGAATTTGGTGTTGCTCATATCAGCTCCACCTTTAATAACACTATCGTTACTTTGACTGATAAGAACGGTAATGCACTTTCCTGGGCAAGCGCAGGCGGACTTGGTTTCCGTGGCTCCAGAAAGAGCACTCCATTCGCAGCACAGATGGCAGCAGAGGTTGCTGCAAAGGCTGCTATGGAGCATGGCTTGAAGCAGGTTGATGTTTACGTTAAGGGTCCTGGTGCTGGCCGTGAGGCAGCTATCCGTTCCCTGCAGGCTACCGGCCTTGAGGTTAGCATGATTAAGGATGTTACCCCAATTCCTCATAATGGATGCCGTCCGCCAAAGCGTAGAAGAGTTTAATGGGAGGTGCAGAAATAAATGGCAATTGATAGAGTACCAGCACTGAAGAGATGCCGTTCTCTCGGTATTGAGCCAGGCGTTGTAGGCCTCGGCAAGAGTTCCAAGCGTCAGCCTCGCCGCACCCGTGGTAAGGTTAGCGAGTATGGCATGCAGTTGAAGGAAAAGCAGAAGGCAAAGTTCATCTATGGTGTACTTGAGAAGCAGTTCCGCGCTTACTATGCAAAAGCAAAGAAGATGCCAGGTATCGCCGGTGATAACCTGATTAGCCTTTTGGAGAGAAGACTGGACAATGTAGTATTCCGTCTGGGCCTTGCTTCCACCCGTAAGCAGGCACGTCAGATTGTTCGTCATGGTCATATTACTGTAAATGGCAAGCGTTGTGACATTCCATCTGCACTTGTTAGCGAAAATGATGTTGTTGCAGTAGCTGAGAAGAGCCGTTCCAATGAGTTCTTCAAGGCACAGGCTGAGTCCAACAATGCACTCAGCACTCCTGCCTGGATTACTGTTGGCGCTGATAACTTCAGCGGCACTGTAAACCGTTTCCCTGCCAGCGAGGACTTCGATGTTCCTGTTGACAGCCAGGCAATTGTCGAGTTGTACTCCAAATAATAATTTCTGTGTATTTTTTGCATTTGTTATCGGATATGTACAGAGATGCATTGAATTATTGAGGAGGGCAATTCCACATGATCGAAATCGCAACACCAAAGATTGAGATACAGGAAAATAATGAGGATCTTTGCTATGGTAAGTTCGTCTGCGAGCCTATGACCCGCGGCTACGGTATTACCATTGGAAACAGCATGCGCCGCATACTGTTGTCCTCTATTCAAGGTGCAGCTATTACCTCCGTCAAAATTGACGGTGTGCTGCATGAGTTCTCCACAGTTCCTGGAGTTCGGGATGATGTTACCAATATCATCCTGCACTTGAAGGAGCTCTGCCTCAAAATGCACTGCGATGAATCCAAAGTCATCCGGATTGATGTGCAGGGTGAGAAAGAGGTAACAGCAGCTGATATTATTCACGATGCTGATATCGAAATTCTCAATCCTGATTTGCACATTGCTACCGTCAATGAGGCAGGTTCCTTGAAGATAGACATGATTGTTGAGCATGGCTTGGGCTATGTTACAGCAGAAAAGAAGAAGAGTCCTGATGATGCCATTGGAACTATTCTTGTAGATTCTATCTTCTCACCGATTCGTCGAGTAAATTACAAGGTTGAAGACATTCGTGTTGGTGATGCCACTGATTACGATAAGCTGACTTTGGAGGTTTGGACCGATGGTTCTATTCAGCCAGAGGAAGCTGTCAGCAAGGCAGCAGCCATTCTGATTAGCCGTCTGAAGCTTTTCCAGAATCTGACCGTTGTTCCAGAGGTGGAGTTTGTGCCAGAGGAAGAGGTAGAGGCAAGCAGTGAAACTGTTGTCAGCAATCCAGAGTTGGATTCCATTCTGGCAACCAGAGTGGAGGATATGGATTTGACTGTCCGTTCCTTTAATTGCTTGATGCGGGCAGATATCAAGACTGTTGGTGACCTGGTAAACAAGACTGAGGAGGAGATTATGAAGGTTCGTAATCTTGGCCGCAAGTCTTTGGATGAGGTTAAGGACAAGCTGAAGTCTATGGGTTTATCCTTAAAGGAAAGTGATCCTTCAGCAATGGGAGGATTCCCTGGAGACGATTCGGAAGCTTGATTGACATTATTTTTGAAACAAGGAAAGAGGGAAATAAATGGCTTATAGAAAGTTAGGTCGTAATTCTAGTGCCCGTAAGGCACTGTTTAAGAGCATTCTGACTTCTTTCTTCAAGCACGAGCGCATTGAGACTACCGAGGCTAAGGCTAAGGAAATCAGCGGTCTTGCAGATCAGCTGATCACCCTGGCAAAGCGCGGTGATTTGTCTGCACGCCGTCAGGCTATTGCTCAGCTTGCTGATGAGGATGTTGTTAGAAAGCTGTTCACTGATATTGTTAACTACGACTCTGTAAAGAACCGTCAGGGCGGTTACACCCGTACCCTGAAGCTGGGCGTTCGCCGTGGCGACGCAGCTCCTATGGTTATCCTTGAGTTGGTAAAATAATCATCGGTATATTAAGAGGCTGTTGCTTCCAATTTGGAGGCAGCAGCTTTTTTTGTTGTTCAAAAATAAAAAAATGAATAATCAAAATAAAAATTCATTGACAAATGATAATGAGAAATGTTATCATATAGCTCGTTGAGATTAAACGATAATCATTATCAATAAAGTGAATTGTATTCATTTTTGGAAAGGTAGGTAGAGAAAATGAATTTCGTTGAAATTATTGCTCATTGGTTTGCCAGTGGCGGTCTGGTTATGTATGCATTGCTTTTGTGTTCAATACTTTCTCTTAGTATTATTATTGAAAGATTCAGGTATTTTCGTAACAAAAACGTGAAAATGAAGCAGTATATGGAGAATCTCCATGATGATATGCGCAAATATAGTGTCCATGAATTATATGTTAAATATAGGGGACAGAACCAAGCTGCTGCCATAGTAACTGCTGCTGGGTTTAGGGCTGTAATGAGGGGGAGACATCCGGAGCGGGCAATGGAGAGTGCTGCTCAGCTGGAGGCTGCCAAGCTAAAAAAAGGCTTGGCGGTACTGGCTACCATTGTTACGCTGTCTCCTATTCTTGGCCTGTTGGGGACTGTATTGGGGATGATTCAGTCCTTCAGCGTATTCAATCTTCAGCAAGGTGCGCCTATGGCAATTACTGGTGGTGTTGGTGAGGCACTGGTAGCCACTGCATCTGGTTTGGCTGTAGCTATTGTGGCTCTGGTGGGACATAGCTATTATGGCTATCGTCTGGATAATATGATGACAGGCATTGAACAGATAGGTGATGCCATTATGGATAATCTGGCCAATCGCAATCACGGCTCCTTGAAGGAGGCAGAAAAATGCGCTTGAACAGCAGTCGGGTGGAAAAGACACCTCAGCTAATGATTATCCCCATGATTGATATTATTTTTTTCCTCTTGGTGTTTTTTATGCTTAGCACCTTGTATATGACAGATCAGCAGGTAGTACCTGTGAATCTGCCCCAGGCAGCCAGTGCCCAGACTGATGTAGTCAAATCCCTGCAGGTTACTGTGGCTAAGGATGGCAAAATCTATCTTGGCAATCAGCCTATGGAGCTTAATCAGCTGGTGGTTCAGGTAAAGGAAGCCTCCAAGGTAGGCAATACAGCCCTGGTGCTGAGAGCTGATGGAGATGTGGATTATGCCAGTTTTATGTCAGTGCTGGATGAGTTAAAGAAAAGTGGTGTCCAGCGGATTTCTCTGGCTGCTAAAAAGTAGGTGGGCTTATGATTACAAGCGCTATTATGAACAGGGCTGTCAAACCATTGCCCCTATCCTGTGTATGTCATGGTTTGATTTTGCTGATTGTGGGGCTATGGGGAAGCAGTTATCAGCCTGCGTATAGTCAGGAGCCAGAAGCAGCTGTGGAATTTGAAATGACGGAGCAGGAGCTGGCTCAGGTGAAGGAAATTCAGCACATAGAGCCGGAGCCTATGTCCTTTCTATCTGGTGGAGCTGTAGAAAGCAATTATCACCAGCAGGCAGCTTCGGGCAGTCAGGCTTTGCTGGCCTCTGAGGAGGCAGCAGCTGGCGGGGATGGTGCGGTAGCTGCAGGTCAGGGAAATGTTCAGGCGGCGGAGGGAGGAAGTTCCTTTGCTGCTGGTCTTACTGGTAATGGCACAGGGGACACCTTGGGAGCGGATAATAATATTTCCACAGGCAGTACAGCTGTGGCAGAAAGTCAGCCAGAGCCTACAGAAAGTATTGGTGATATAGCCGGCAGATTTGCGGCTAGAGTAGAGGCCAACAAGCGTTATCCTTCCATGGCTATTCGCATGGATCAACAGGGGGTGGTAATTGTTTATGCTGCCTTGTCCGCTGAGGGCAATCTGCTGGACTATGGTATTAGCAGTTCCTCTGGGTATGATAATCTGGACAAGGCAGCCCTAAAGGCTGTAGTCAGCTCCTGCCCCTTTAGCCACGGAGCCAACCGCAGTATTACCATTACTGTGCCTATACATTTCCAGTTGAATTAGGGCATAAGATTTTTGGGAGCTGTTTTATGGATGTAATAATGAAAGGTATTGTAATTAGTGGAAGCGGTAATTAATAAGGTATATACGGAAAGAAATCCTAAAAGGTTGAAAAGGCTCGGAGGTATAGGAGGAGGAATATTTATCCTGTTTCTAGCCCTGCTAATAGGTATTTCCTGTGGTGTAGCAGATTTGTCTTGGCAGGAGCTGAAGGACGGTTTGTTTTTTGGGGTGCAATCAGAGAATTATCGTATTGTTTATCTGATTCGCATGCCCAGAGTATTTTGTGGCATTTTGGCAGGCACTAATTTGGCCCTAGCGGGCTGTATTTTACAGGGAATTTTGCGAAATCCTCTGGCGGACCCAGGGATTATTGGGGTTACTGCTGGGGCTGGATTATTTGCCATGGTGATTATGATTATTTTGCCAGAAATCACCAATTTAGTACCTATAGCTGCTTTTGTGGGCGCTATGGTGGCTGTAGCCATCGTTTTTGCCCTGAGCTGGCAACGAGGCGTACAGCCTTTGCGAATGATTTTGGCTGGGGTAGCTGTGGCAGCCTTCTTTGGCGGTGCTCAGACAGCCTTGATGGTATTTTATTCCGATAGAATCCAGAGTACGATTAACTGGATGGCAGGAGGCTTTCAGGGAGTATCCTGGAGCCATGTTTCCATGATTTTGCCCTATACCCTGCTGGGGTTGGCCGCAGTATTTTTTATCAGCCGCTGGCTCAATGCCCTGCAGCTAGGGGAAGATACTGCCAGAAGTATTGGCCTGCCCGTGGAAAAAATACGTTTTGTGCTGCTGGTATTGGCAGCTTTGTTGGCGGCTTCTGCTGTAAGCGTGGCAGGTATGCTGGGCTTTGTGGGCCTTGTCATTCCTCATATGGTGAGACTGGTAACAGGTTCAGATTTTGATTATCTTCTGCCTTGTTCCGCTATCTGGGGAGCAGCCTTTGTCAGCATGACAGATTCTGCTGCCCGCTTGGCCTTGGCTCCAGTAGAAGTACCTGTAGGAGTGTTCATGTCCTTTTTCGGGGCACCCTTCTTTTTATATCTTTTGAAGAAAGGAATGAAAAGCTCATGAGTGACAAGGAGGTAATCTTGGAGGCAAAGCAGGTACAGGCTGGCTATGGCGGTAAAATAATTGCCCATGATATAAGCCTGCAAATACATCAGGGAGATGTGCTCTCTATTATTGGCCCTAATGGTTCTGGGAAATCTACTCTCCTAAAGGCTATTGCAAGACTACTGCCTATGACTCAGGGGCAGGTACTGCTTCATGGTCAGGATATACATTCCCTGAGTGAAAAGCAGATAGCCAGAGCTATGGCCGTTATGCCTCAAAGCATGGAATTTCCCGGGGATATTACGGTAAGAGAACTGGTTTCCTTAGGGAGATTGCCTTATCGGGGCTTTTTTGATGAATTTGGCAGCAAGGATAAACAGGTGGTGGATAGAGTTCTGAAGCTGACCAATATGTTGGCATATCAGCACCGCAGTATTATGGCCCTTTCCGGTGGTGAAAGACAGCGGGCCAGATTGGCTATGGCTTTGGCTCAAGAGCCGGAGCTTTTGCTTCTGGATGAACCAACTACCTATCTAGATATTCGACATCAGCTGGATTTGATGCTTTTAGTGGGACAGCTTCACAGAGAACTGGGATTGACAGTAGTTATGGTGCTCCATGATTTGAATCATGTGGCTAGATTCAGCAATCGGGTAGTGGCGGTGCAAAAGGGAAAAATCGTGGCGGATGGCTCAGTACAGGAGGTTTTCACGGAAAAGCTGATAGCAGAGATTTATGGGGTGGAAAATACTATTATGGAGCTGGAACAGTCTGGGCAAAGACATTTGGTTTGCTTGCCACATAATGTAATAAGTGCTTAAATATAACGAGGTGTCCGATGTCCCCACCTCTATAGGTGGCGGGAAGCTGTGCTAATGACAGGGGAGAGCTAATATCTCCACCCTCGTCGAAACCCCGTTGAAAGAAAATGCAAGGGCATTTTCTTTGAATAATCTAGGGGTTATAATTAGAAAATTGGTAATGGGGAATATCCCTATATTATTAGGAGGACTTTATGAAAAGTATCGTTGTTGTATCAAGTTTGACAGGTAATACCTTGAAGCTGGCCAGTGCTGTGGCCTATGCTCTCAATAATAATGTAGAAGCCGTAAAGGTGGAGGAAAAGCCTGATGTTAGTGACTATGATTTGGTAGCTGTAGGTTGCTGGATTAATCGTGGCACCGCTGACGACAAGGCTCAGGAGTTTATAAAAACCATTAAGGGCAAGAAGGTAGCTATCTTTGCTACTTTGGGAGCTTATCCTGACTCTGATCACGCTAAGAAATCCTTGGAGAATATTGCCGCTCTCTTTGATAGCAGCAATGAGGTAGTAGGACAGTATATCTGTCAGGGGTCTGTTTCCTATAAAATGGTGGAAATGATGACCAAAATGTTCCCTGAGGGACATCCTCATGCCATGACTGAGGAACGGAAGGCCAGGATTCAGGAGTCCTATAGTCACCCTGATAATCAGGATTTGTTAAAGGCAAGGGAGTATTTCACAGAGCTGAAAAATCGACTGGAGGGATAATATGTCAGTTAGTTTGCAAGCTTATCTGGAAAATTTAGGGCCGGATGCCTATGAGCTAATGGTAGGGACTGGGGATAGCAATGCTCTGTCCTATGGTTTTACCAAGAAAAGAGCTGTACATCCTGGCGTTAGCGGTCAGATGATACCTCCCACCATGGCACCACAAAAATGGGTGGAGCTAATGGAGCAAGAACCGGATATGTCCAAAAAACGCATGGTATATATTCATATTCCTTTTTGCAGTCATATCTGCCTTTATTGCGGTTTCTTTCAGAATTTTATCAATGAGGATAGGGAACAGCGCTATGTGGAAAGATTGCTCAAGGAGCTGGAAATGGCCAAGGAGGATAGGATGCTGCAGGCTAAGCCAATGCAGTGCGTGTTCTTTGGAGGGGGTACTCCTAGTGCCCTATCTCCAGCCAATATTATCAAGGTGCTGCAGAAGCTGAAGGAATGTATTCCTCTGACCAATGATTGTGAAATCACCATGGAGGCTCGTATTTACGATTTGCAAAAGGAGCGGATAGAGGCTTGGTTTGCCAACGGAGTAAATCGGGTGTCCATTGGGGTTCAGTCCTTTGATACCAAAATTCGTCAGGCCAGTGGTCGTCTAGATACCAAGGAAACAGTAATGGACAGGTTGAAACTGATTAGCTCCTATGATCAGGCATCCATTATTGTGGATATTATCTTTGGCTTACCTGGACAGACCATGGAGAGCTTTATGGAGGATTTAGCTTGTATTGACAGCCTGCCTATTTCCGGTATGGATTTGTACCAGCTGAATCTTTTCGGTGGCAGTCCTATGGCCAAGGCTATTCAAAAGGGCAGTCTGCCTCCGGCAGCCACCAGGGCAGAGCAGGCAGTTATGTTTGCGGCGGCAGAAAAATGGCTTAATGACAGAGGGTATAAAAGGCTGAGCAATTGTCACTGGGCCAAGGATATTCGAGAACGGAGTATGTACAATATTCTGGCCAAGACCGGGGCAGATGTTTTTCCTTTTGGCTGTGGCGCTGGTGGTTTTGTAGGTCAGTATAGCACTATGCAGATGCGGGATTTGGAAAAATATATAACCATGATTGATGAGGGCAAAAAGCCTATTATGGTTATGAGCGGCAAATCTCCCTATGATGAGGTACACAAGAAAATCAGTCAGAATATGGAGCAGGGCTATTTGGATTTGCGGGGAATTACCGCTGAAAATCCAGAGTTGGTCCAGCTGGAATATATTTTGGATATCTGGCAGAAAAATGGTCTGATGAAAAGGGGAGATGTCATGTATTTCCAAACTCAGGCCGGGCGGTTTTGGCAGAATAATCTCACCCAGTCATTGCTGGAATGTTGTGAGTATATTTTGTCAGAGGGCAAAAAGGAAGCTAAGCCCATGCAGGGCATGTCGGCATAAACATAAATAGGGATAGATATTGCAGAAGATTATACCAACGGAAACTCGCTCTCGCTCTTATAAGTGCCTAGCGGATGCTAAATTCACTCTTCGCCTAGCGGCTTGCGTTCATTAAGCACCGAGGCGCTTAAAAGGTTTCCGTTTGGTATAATCTTCTACAGCTCCTATCAATATAGCTTTTAAACGATGACAACACGACACTAGCTATGGTACATATCATCATTTGTAGTGCGTAACTTATTCGTGGATATACTGCAAGTAAAATAAATATCTGTATTTTGATGTAACAATCAAAATGTAGAAAAAATAGAGTATAGTTTTCTGCGGCATATTGAGCGTAGCTTTTTATGCCGTAAAAAAATAAACACATACTGATAATGATAATCAATATATAAAATATAATTTCATAGGAAGGATTTTTGTGAGATGATACATAAGAGAAAAAAGTATTTTTTGACTTTGGCGGTAATTACTGCTTTGATGAATACCGGCTATGCCGGGGTGGCAGCTGCAGAGGAGGCAGATAGTCAGCAGGCTGTGGAGCAGGTTCAGACCAGGGATGTGGTGGTAACTGCTTCCCGTACGGAACAGCTGGTTAAGGAAGCACCAGCTGCCGTAGAGGTTATTACTAGAGAAGATTTGGACAAGATGGGTGCCGAGAATTTGGCCCAGGCTTTGCAGCTGGCTATTGGCATTGATGTTTCCGAAAATGGCATGGTGGGTAATTCTGTAGCCATTCGTGGTGCCAAGAGCAATCAGACCTTGATTATGGTGGATGGCATGCGTATTCGTACTGAGAACACAGACCAGACTGCCAACAACTATGAGCTGCAGCGGGTAAATATGGCAGATGTGGAGCGCATTGAGATTGTTCGTGGTGCCACCAGCTCTCTTTATGGTGCAGATGCCATGGGTGGTGTTATCAATATTATTACCAAGACACCGGATAAGGCTTCTCAGTCTGTTTTTGCTGATTACACTACCAAGCAGGCAGATGTTGGCTTCCGGGTGGCCACAGGCCAGCTGGGCAAATGGGCCAGCAGCTTTAGCTATAAGCGCAGTGATGTACATCATTTGGATGTTAATGGCAGTGGTACCCAATATGGCACCAAGGATTATTTTAATGTAAAGACTAAATACAAAATTGATGATAAAAAATCTCTTAGCTTTTTCCTGGATTATATGAATGAGGATTTATATCTGGATAGTGATTTTACTTCCTATGATCACGACCGTACTAAATTTGGACTTTCCTATGATGGCAAGGACAAAAAGGGTAAATATCAGCTGCGGGTTAATTATAGTATTTTCAACAAGGATCAGAATACCAGAAAAAATGGTATTCTGACAGGTTGGGACGAGATGAAGTTCCGTACTCTTACCTTGGATGGACAGCGTTCCTATCAGCTGAATGATGAACACCTTCTGACTGTAGGTGGAGAAATTCGCCAGGAAAAATACGAAGGCACCCGTATTGGCTCTGGTGGTGACAATGTGCATACTGTTACTAGAGAGGGTATCAGTCAGGACTATTCTGAAAAATCAACTACCTATTATGCAGCCTATATTCAGGATGAATGGCAGGTTGAGGATAATTGGCTGATGATTCCTTCCATTCGCTTTGACCACAATAGCGCTTTTGGCAACAAGGTTACTTACAAGCTGGGTAATACCTACAAGCTTAGTGATAATACCAGATTGAAGTTCAATGTTGGTACAGCCTATAGAGCACCTACAGAGGCAGAGCTGTATATGAATTGGCATCATACCCCAGTATCTACTCCGGCTTTTAATATGAATGTCTATGTAACTGGCAATCCTAATTTGAAGCCTGAAACTTCCTATAATTTTGATTTTGGTCTGGAGGCAGAAAGCAAAAGCGGTAGATCCAGTGGTAAGCTTACCTATTTCCACAGCAAATTTGATGATTTGATTAATAGTAAGTCTACTACTACCAGAGTTCCAGGCTTCCCTGTAAGCGTAAATGTAGTATCTCAGTATGTAAATGTAGATAGTGCCGAGGTTCAGGGAGCAGAAGCAGAGTTTAAGCAGAAGCTGGGCAATAACTTTACCCTGCGCAGTACCTATACCTATACTGACGCCAAGGATGGCTATGGAGCAAGGTTAGAGGGGAGAGACAGACACAAGCTGTCCCTGCAGTTGAACTATGATGATGCCAAGACTGGCTGGAGTGGTTCTCTCTGGAATGATTGGCATGGGGATTATTGGGCTGTAGATGATAATGGCAATCTCAGCAGCAATAGTGCCAGCATTATGAATTTTGTTGTTAGCAAGAAAATCGGCAAGGGTGGCAGTGCCTATGTAGGTGTGAACAATATTATGGGCAAGGATGATGCCAATGCCTTTACAGTCTTTGGTCTTACTGGCCGAGTATGGCGGGCTGGTGTAAACTGGAATTTCTAAGCAGGTCTAAAATGAGTAACTGCTCAATTTTGGGCAGTTACTTTTTTAGGGCAAAGGAGATGGATGATGAAAAGAAAAATCGGTTTTGGTGTTGCTATTCTGCTGGTGCTGGCGGCCATAGGCTTTTTGCTTATGGGGGGAGATATTGCTGGCAAGGGCAACGCTTCCCAAAGTGGCAATCAGGCCTTGGTGGATAGCACTGGACGGCAGGTAAATGTACCGGCTCATCCTCAGAGGGTAGTGATTCTCAATGCCTCTAATGTGGATTTGTACGTAGCTGCTGGTGGTGGCGAAAATATTGTAGGCAAGGCTTCTTCTCAGACCTATTCTGAAGAAGTAAATCAGGCTACAGCCTCAGCTCAGGATGTGGGGATTATTCACAGTCCTAATGTGGAGGCTATTGTAGCTCTCCAGCCAGATTTGGTTATTGGTACCAATGTACCTTATCACCAGAATCTAATTCCTACCTTGGAAAAAGCTGGCGTACCTGTGTATATTAACAGCCTTAACAGCTTTGAAGATATTTACAACACCTTGGAGCTTTATGGCAGATTTACAGGCCATAGTCAGCAGGCAGAGGAAAAAATCAATGCTATGAAATCTCAGCGGCAGGAACTGCTGCCTCAGATTCAGGGTAAAACTCCGCCCAAGAGCGTAATTATTTTTGGCAATCCAGAAAGCTTTAGCATGGCTACCAAGAAAACCTTTACTGGTTCCTTGGTTGAACAGCTGGGGGGTGGCAATCTAGCCGATAATCTAGGCAAGGGAGATGCCTATATACCTTTGAGTATGGAGTTTTTGGCTACCCAGAATCCAGATGCCATTTTTGTTATTATGATGGGCAATCCTCAGACCATGCAGGAAAAACTCCGTACAGATTTGGAAGCCAATCCAGCCTGGGCGGGCACCAATGCGGTAAAAAACAATCGGGTGCACATTTTGCCTTACAATCTCTTTACAGTAAATCCCGGCACTCAGGCTATAGAAGCCATGGAAACCTTGGCTAATTATATGTATCCGTGATATACAGGAAATAAAATTAAATTGTCCTAGAATGAAAAACTGGCAGTGAGTTGTAACATCAACTGCTAGTTTTTTATTATAAATAAGTTCTGATTTGTAGGGCCATATATCCCAGCTTTTTCGAGAGACAGCCTGCGGTCATAACGACTTTTGCTCTGTCGGCTAAATGACCCTGCCTGATAATTTATCCTTACGCATAGATAC
>CAKPVW010000006.1 GCA_934196075.1 uncultured Anaerovibrio sp. | reverse complement strand
TTTATAGCTCAGGAAACCTATTGCCAGCCAGAGCCAGCTCACAAGGCATATTATGAAAAGGGGCATGCCTTGTACAAAAAGCTCTATGTACAGCTCAAGGACTGCTATGAGGAATTGGCACAGCTGTAACTAGATGTTGGATGTCTCTAAGCGCTATAGGTGGCGGGGTGGCTATATACCGGACACTATAGGAATAAAACAAAAACAAGTGTGTATTTTTTAAAGAGGGGTTAGTAAAATGAAAGAAAATATCAGTGCAGCAGCAGAAAAGCGTGCCGCCAGAGTAAGAATGTTTATCTATTTTGCCGCAGGCATGGCCGGCTTACTATTCGGTCTGGATCAGGGGGTTATCTCCGGAGCACTGCCATTTATTGCCGATGAATGGCAGCTCAACAGCCATATGCAGGAAATGGTTGTAAGCTCCATGATGGTAGGTGCCGCCACCGGTGCTATTATTGCCTCCTTCCTCGCTGGAGGCATTGGCAGAAAAAAGAGCCTCTTGATAGGCGCACTGCTCTTTATTGTAGGCTGTGTAGGCTCCAGCATAGCACCCAATGTAGACGTGCTGATTGCCGCTAGACTGGTTCTAGGCTTGGCAGTAGGCATAGCCTCCTATACAGCACCACTGTATCTGGCAGAAATGTCTGATAAGGATGCCAGAGGCAAGGTTATTTCTGGCTATCAGCTCATGGTAACAGTAGGTATTCTGGCAGCTTTCCTTTCTGACACCGCCTTCAGCTATACTGGAGACTGGCGCATGATGCTGCTGGTAATCGCCATTCCAGCGGTAGTATTGATTTTTACTGTATTCAATCTCCCAGACAGCCCACGTTGGCTGGCAGCCAAAGGCAGATTTGAGGCAGCAGAAAAGGTTCTCAACTCCCTTCACGCCAGCAAGGAAGTTGCTGACAGCGAGCTGGCAGATATCAAGGAAAACCTCAAAGTAAAGCAGGCTGGCTGGGCACTGTTCAAATCCAATTCCAATGTAAGACGAGCTGTATTCCTAGGGGTACTTTTGCAGGCTATGCAGCAGTTTACAGGCTTCAATGTCATCATGTATTATTCCCCAAAGATTCTCAGCCTAGCAGGCTTTGCCAGCACTGAGGACCAGATGATAGGTACAGTTATCAACGGTATTGTCTTTGTACTTTCCACCTTTATCGCCATTGGCATGGTAGACAAAGGCGGCAGAAAGCCAGCCCTGAAAATCGGCTTTGGCGTTATGGCAGCCTCCATGGCTGTAGTAGGCGTATGCATGGGCATGCTGGAAGCAGGCAACGCACCAAGCTTTGTACCATATCTGGCAGCTATTATGACCATGGTCAGCATTGCCGGTTTCGGCATGAGTGCCGGCCCTATTGTTTGGGTGCTTTGCTCCGAGATTCAGCCACTCAAGAGCCGCGAATTTGGTATTGCTTGCTCCACCATGACCAACTGGATTACCTGTGCCATTGTAGGCGCAACCTTCCTGACCTTGGTAGACACTCTAGGCTCCTCCATGACCTTCTGGCTGTACGCTGCCCTCAACGGCTTCTTCATTGTTTTGACCATCAGCTTTGTGCCAGAAACCAAGAATGTTTCCCTGGAAAAAATTGAGCAGAATTTGATGAAGGGCAAAAAGCTGCGGGAGATTGGCTGTTAAGGATTGACTGTTAAAAGGATTGATTGAGGAGGAATACATTATGAAAATTTATAGCGTCAAAGACAAAGAATTTAGAGCCTATGGACGGGTATTGGATGTAGATACAAAAGATTTTGTTCAGGCCATCAACAACCATGAGGCCGTAAAAGAAGGCGTAGTTTATGAACCATCTGTAGCAGAATTTGAGGCCCTGTCACTATTTGCCACCATGCAGGACAAAATTTATGGTGAACAGCCCGTAGAATTCGGTCATTGCAGCGGTTATAACCGCAAGCTCAACGCAGTAGAGTACCATCGCTCCTCTGAGGTAGACATTGCCGCCACCGACCTATACCTTATGTTGGGCAAACAGCAGGATATTGATCCAGAAAACTTTAGCTATGCCACCGAGCAGATTGAGGTATTCCATGTGCCAGCTGGTACAGCTGTAGAGCTATATGCCACCACCCTCCATTTTGCTCCTTGCAGTGTAGAGCCAGGCCAGGAGTTCCGCTGTGGTGTCATTCTGCCTCGACACACCAACGAAGCATTGACCAAGACAGATCGTCAGGAGGGGGAGGACAAGCTCCTCTTTGTCAATAACAAATGGCTGATTGCCCATGAGGACAGCGGTCTAGGTCAGGATGGTGCCTTTGTAGGCTTGCAGGGACAGAATCTGGAGCTGTAAAAGCCAAGTATTTTCTTGAACTTTGACTGGGAAATGTTATAATAAAAGATAGGAGCGAAGCCCTAGAGCCAGCCCTACAAATTGCAAAAAAACCGCCTGCTAGGTAGAAGGCGGTTTTTCTGTTTTCCAAATAGGTAGCTAAAATTGGTTTGTACATGGTAAGGAAAGGGAAAAATTTTATGGTAACAATGCAAAAAATTGCCGAGCTGTGTGGTGTTTCTCGGGGAACAGTAGATAGAGTAATGCACGGCAGGGGCAGGGTTAGCTCCGAAACCGCTGCTCATATCATGCAGATTGCCAAGGAGCTAGGCTATGAGCCAAATCCAGCTGGCAAGGCTCTAGCCGCCCGCAAGAAAAAGCCTCATGTGGCAGTAATTTTGCCAGCTGAGGGCAATCCCTTTTTTGACGAAGTAATCAGAGGGCTGGAAACCTCTGCGCAATTTTACAGCAGTTATGGCCTAAAGATGGAGCTATATACCATGAAGGGGTACGATGCCCAGGTTCAGTTAGAGCTAATCAACAAGGTTATGCCTCAGGCCGAAGCCTTGATTGTGAATCCCATAGATGATGAGGCTATCCGAGAAGCCATAGACAAGCTGGTAGAGGAGGACAAGTTCGTAGTAACCGTCAATAATGATGCCTCCACCACCCAAAGACAATGTTATGTAGGTGCCGACTATGAAAACAGCGGTATCACCGCCTGCGCCCTGCTGGCTGCCCTCACCCAAGGTCAGGCCCATGTAGGCATTGTCCTAGGCAATAGACAGGTACTAGGCCACTGCCAGAGGCTGGAAGGATTCTGCCAAAGGATGAACACTCTGCCGAATTTCCATGTAGCAGCTGTAGTAGAAAACGAGGATGATGATATCTGCTCCTATGACAAAACCAAAAACATGCTCATGCAAAACCCACAGATTACGGCCCTCTATCTGGCAGCTGGCGGTGTATACGGAGCCTGCCGTGCTGTTATGGAACTGCCAAAGGCCCAAAGGCCAGTGGTCATAGCCGTAGACAGCGTACCCACCACCGTAGAAATGATGAAAAAAGGCATTATCACAGCCATAATCTATCAGCACCCTTACCGCCAAGGCCGCAGAGCCATGGAGGTAGCCTTTGAGTACCTAATCAATGGGCGAGCACCTCGAAATGACGAATATTTGGTCAAAAACGAAATCAAGCTCCTAGAAAATCTCTAACCACCTAGCTTCAACCTTGTGGTAGCTCTGTGCAAAAGGTAGGGGACATGGAACAACTTATTACAGCAGGTCCTCTAATGTCTTACCATAAAAAAAATCATGTACTAGATTGTGGTATTCAGTCCACAGGGGGAGGGTTTTGCAGAAGGATTTGCGGGAACAATCATGTTTCTCCTTCGTAAGACAGTGGACAGAGGCCAGGGTGCCTTCCATCACCTCAATAATCTCCCCTAGAGGGTATTCCTTTGGAGCTCGACACAGCTTGTAGCCGCCGCCTTTGCCACTGGCACCTGTAATAAGTCCAGCTTTGACCAAATCCCTAACAATAATCTCCAAATATTTTTTGGAAAGCTCCTGACGGGCAGCAATATCCTTGAGTGGGATGTAGCTGCCATTTTCATTTTCTGCCAAATCCAGCATAACCCGCAGGGCATAGCGTCCACGTGTGGAAATCATAGAATCAACTCCGTTCTCAGTTTTTACCCGCCTATTATACAGCAAGGTGAATAGGTTTGACAATAATTTAAAAGCCTATTGACATACTATGTAAATATCTATATAATACAACTATGTTTTTATGGCTTTACAAAAAACTGGATGTCCCATGTACCTCATCGCCATAGGGGGATAATCAGGCATCCCATGTACCTCATCGCTATAGGAGTACAGCACTTTTTGTAAATATAAATATATTTAATGTGTATTAGTGAATATTTTGGAGAGAAAGCAGGGAAGAACAATGTTGTCTGAGAAAAACAAGCAGGAACATCACCACGAACATCACCATGATTATGACCATGTACATGAACATGCAGATTGGCATTACCATGAGCATGATGCCAGCCATCCCCATGAGCACGGTGGCGTCAATGATTATATGCAGGCCGTGGCTGAGTACCGCAAGACATTTGCTACGAAAAAGGATGTGCTGGAACAGACACCAGATCCAGCCGTAAGAGAGCTATTGCAGCGTCTGGATGATATGGGCCAGGAAACGGTTTTTGACCGTTTTGATGCTCAGAAACCACAGTGTACCTTTGGTTTGTGCGGTGTCTGCTGCAAAATCTGCAACATGGGCCCCTGCAAGATAACGAAAAAAAGTCCACGAGGCGTATGTGGCGCAGATGCGGATTTGATTGTAGCCCGCAATCTCCTGCGCAGTGCTGCCGCAGGTGTAGCCCAGCATGGCGCCCATGCCCGGGAAATCCTCCTCACCATGAAATTTGTAGCCCAGGGCAAGCTAAAATTGCCTATTTTGGGGGAGAAGAAACTGCGCAATGTTTGTCAGGCCTTTGGCATTGAAACCAGAGGACAGAGCGCTAGACGGCTGGTGGGGAAATTGGCCGATATACTCCTAGAGGATTTGTCCCGTCCTCTGCCAGATGATTATCGCACTATCCGTTCCCTGGCACCAGCAGAGCGGCAGGAGGTCTGGGACAAGCTGGGGATTATTCCTATTAGCGCCTATCAGGAAGTTTTTGATGCCTATCATCGTACCGGTGTAGGAACAGACGGGGACTATCAAAGCATCCTCAAGGCATTCCTGCGCTGTGGCCTGGCCTTCTGCTTTACAGGGGTAGTGGCCTCCAACATCGGCACAGATGTACTTTTTGGCACCGGCCATCGGGCTACCTCCAAGGTCAATGTAGGTGCCCTGAAAAAAGGCTATGTCAATATTGCTGTTCACGGACATCTGCCCACGCTGGTCAGCGAGATTGTCCGGGTAGGTCATTTGCCAGAAATGATAAAGCGTGCCCAGGCCAAGGGTGCCAAAGGCATTCAGTTCTACGGAATTTGCTGCTCCTGCCTGGCCGCCATGTATCGCTACGAAGGCGTAATCCCCCTGTCCAATGCTGTAGGTGCTGAGCTTATCCTAGGCACAGGAGCCTTGGATTTGTGGGTAGCCGATGTGCAGGATGTTTATCCAGCCATTATGGATGTAGCCCGTTGCTTCAAGACCACCGTGGTAACCACCAGCGATTCAGCAAGGTTGCCTGGGGCTGAACACTATGCCTATGATTACCGCCATAGCAATATTGGTGATACCGAAAAACTAGCCCGTCAGATTGTGGAACGAGCCATTGAAAGCTTTGCCGCCCGTCGGGATGTCCCTGTGTCCATACCTCAGTATGAGGTAACAGCAGACATTGGCTTTACGGCAGAGAATGTGGCAGAGCAGTTTGCAGATTTCCAGACGCTATATGAAGCCCTGCGGGATGGACGGATTCTAGGCATCGTCAATATGGTAGGCTGCAGCAATCCTCGGGTGATATACGAAAAGGCCACTTTAGATGTAGCTGATGTACTGCTGGCCAACAATGTGCTGATTCTCACCAATGGCTGTGCTTCCTTCCCTCTGCTAAAGCTAGGCTATTGCAGCAAATCCGGTGCCGAAAAATGCGGGGAAGGCCTGCGAGGCTTTGTGGAGGAACACGATGTACCACCAGTATGGCATGTAGGGGAATGTATTGACAACACCCGCTCCTCAGGGATTTTTGCCGGGGTAGCAGGCAAAGCCGGCCAAGCTCTCAAGGATATGCCTTATGCTTTTGCCAGCCCAGAATGGTCCAACGAAAAGGGATTGGATGCCTCCTTGGCCTTCCGCCTGTTCGGCATTGATTCCTATCACTGCGTAGAACCACCAGTACAAGGCTCTACTGCGGTGGAAAAATTCCTCAAGGAAGATACCAAGGAGCTTCTAGGGGCTGTAATGAATGTCAATGTCAACGGCCGGGAGCTGGGAGAAAAGATTGTCGCAGATATGAAGCTGGCACGGCAGAAATTAGGCTGGAGGTAAGTATATGAAAAAAACACTCTGGATTTTGTTGCTGATAGTTCTAGTGGGGGCAGGGATTTATAGCCTGACGCCCACAGGCCAGTCCGGGGCGGCAGAGGAAAGGCGCACAGTGCGCATTGCCTATCTGCCTATTACCCACGCCCTGCCCTTGTTTGCCGAAAAAGAACTATTGGCCAATGATGATGTACAGATTGAACTTATCAAATACGGTTCCTGGCCTGAGCTGATGGATGCCCTGAATACCGGCAAGGTAGATGGCGCCTCGGTGCTGGTTGAACTGGCAGTAAAGGCTAGAGAACAAGGCATTGATGTGCGGGCCGCAGCTCTAGGACACAAGGATGGCAATGTGATTATAGGTGGCAATGACATAGAGAAGGTAGAGGATTTGCGAGGCAAAATCTTTGCCATTCCCCACAAGCAATCCACCCACAATCTGCTTTTACAGCAAATGCTGGCAGAACACGGTATGACCATGCAGGATTTGACAGTGGTGGAGCTTTCCCCACCAGAAATGCCAGCAGGACTAGCCCAGGGGCAGATTGCCGGTTACTGTGTAGCTGAGCCATTTGGCGCCAAAGCCATTGCCCTAGGCAAAGGTCATATTCTAGCCAAGGCAGAAGAATTGTGGCCGGACAGTCTGTGCTGTGCCCTGGTATTTAACGGGGAATTTGTGGATAAGCATCCTGAACTAGCCCGGCAGGCTACAGCCAAATACCTATCCGCAGGTGAATACCTAACCCAGCACCAAGAAGAACAGCCACGGATTGCCCAGCTGTATCTCAAAGCCAAGGCCAAGGTAGTGGAAATGTCCCTGAAATTTATCCGCTATGATGACCTGAGGATAACACCTGAAGCCTATGGCGAATTGACACAACGCATGGTGGCTGCAGGTCTGATCGAAAAAATACCAGCATATGAAGATTTTGTAGACAGTTCACTCCTGCCTTGAGAATAGGGACAGGAAGGAAAGGCGGGATTTTATGCAAAAAATAAAATATATTGGAGGCTCCCTAGTCATTCTGCTAGTGGTTTGGCAGATAGTTGCATCTATCGGAGGCTGGAATGAAGCCCTGTTTCCATCCCCTTGGGGTACATTGGTGGGGCTAGGTGAGCTGATAGTCAGCGGTGTATTGCTGGCAGATATTGGTGCCAGTCTAGGCAGATTTGCCCTAGGCTACATCAGTGCCGTAGTATTGGCCATGGCTCTAGGACTGGTTCTAGGCTGGTACAAAGGAATCTGGAACTATCTCAACCCGGTAGCCCAGGTTCTGCGTCCCGTATCACCTGTAGCCTGGCTGCCCTTTATTGTACTGTTCTTTGGCATAGGCGAAATGCCCGCCCTAGTCATTATCTTTATTGCTGCCTTTTTCCCAGTCCTGTTAGCCACGGTAGCAGCGGTGCAGGGCATGGAGGAAGTCTATCTCAAGGTAGCCCGCAATTTTGGCATTGGTCAGCCCCAGATACTCACCAAGATTGTCTTTCCAGCTGTATTCCCTCGAATTGCCACAGGACTCCATCTAGCCCTAGGCACAGCTTGGGTATTCCTCGTAGCCGGAGAAATGGCCGGTGCCCAGTCCGGATTAGGCTTTTTGATCATAGATGCCCGCAACAACCTGCGAGCTGACTGGTTGATGGCAGCCATTTTGACCATCGGCGTTCTAGGACTGGCACTAGACGGTATGGTCAGCTATCTGGAAAGCCATATTTATCGTCGCTGGGGTTTGGCAAGGAGGAATGGATAATGAGCTATATCAAAGTAGAAGATGTATCAAGACATTTTGTCCGGGCAGACGGCAGCAGCTTTCAGGCTCTAGACCATGTAAATCTGGAGGTCAAGCAGGGCGAATTTATCTGCCTGTTAGGGCCTTCGGGATGTGGCAAAAGCACCCTTTTGAACATATTGGCGGGGTTTGAAAAAACCAGCCAAGGCAAGGTCTATATTGACGGGCAGGAAGTCCAAAAGCCCAGTCCCAAATATGTCACCATTTTTCAGAATTATGGCCTGCTTCCATGGCGCACAGTGCAAAAAAATGTAGAACTAGGGCTGGAGGAGCAGAATGTACCCCAGGAAGAACGGGAGAAGATTGCCCGGCATTATTTGGAGGTTGTAGGTCTACAGGATTTTGCCAACAGCCATCCAGCAGAGCTATCCGGAGGTATGCAGCAGCGTGTAGCCATTGCTAGGGCTCTAGCAGTAGATCCAGAAATTATCTTTATGGATGAACCCTTTGCTGCTCTGGATGCCCTGACACGCATCAAATTGCAGGATGAGGTATCAGCCATCAGCCGGGAACAGCACAAAACCATTATCTTTGTCACCCACGACATTGACGAAGCCGTAGCCCTAGCTGACCGGATTGTGGTAATGACACCCAATCCAGGACATATCAAAACCGTAATCCCCGTAGACCTCCACGGCCGTCGGGACAGAACCAGTCCGGATTTTTGGGACATACGAGAAAAGATATTTGAATGTTTCTCCCTCAAAACCCAGGACCAAACAGAATACTATATCTAAAACACAACCAAAGAAAAATGCCTATCGGCAAGTACCACTGTACCACCCAATAGGCATTTTTTGGTGTAAAAATTTCTCACAGCCGCCCGCCACCTATAGAGGTAGGGGACGAGGGGACACCTCGTTATTATCTTCCAAGACAAAATTAGCCCAGTCCTCATCAGTCGTTTCTCGTATATACATACAGGCAGTATATTCATCCTGCATTTCGGCAGTAAAGGAACTATTATCAATCATGGCGTTTACTTCCTTGATGGTCTTTTTCACGCCCATATCCCTCAATATGATTAGTAATTTTCTCAATGTTGCCCTTCTGTATAGATGTTGACACTCCCTATGCCTAAAGGCAGGAGATTCTTGGTTCCCTGAGCACTGCATATAGACCGTGGCCTATATGTCTTACACGCTCTCCCCAAGCGTAGATTTCCGTGTGTCCCACGGTATTGTGTATATGAATGCTTGTTATCTTTACAACCGCAAGGTCTTTAAATTACGGCAGGTTAATACACGTAACCCTTAAAAATTACCTGCTGGCAGTCTACTGCTTGGTTTTCGCTTTTCAACTGCGTGAACGAATTTCGCAGGTCTTCTCCTTTCCAATCTATTCATTGTAGCAATTATATCAAAAAAATTTGTCCACCGTCAATTGCTTACGCAAATTAGTTGTAATTTTACAATAAATATGTTATTATAAACCCATAGTTAATTTGGCTTCAGAATGCCCTAAAGGGCCTTCTCAAATTCACTGCCTTCGCAGGATATGCTGTTGTGTACCGCCTAATGCCGTTTACGGCATTGAAACACCATTTCGGTGGCTATCCGGTCGGCGCCTTCAGCCGTTGTGTACCGCCTAATGCCGTTTACGGCTTCGTTTTTAGACAATTAAAATAGGCAACAGATTTTTATATGTATGAGGTGATACCTCAAAGTTAGATATTTGCGAGACGACTTTTGTCGTCTCTTTTTTTTGTGCAGCTAAAAGATGACGACTGTATTTATATAACATTAGTTTTTGCCATAGGCAGGATTACATAGGGGTATTTTTTAAAAAAATCATAAAAATCCTTGCAAAAAAATCAAGATGTGGTATTATGATGGTGAAGAAAAACTTTAAAAAATTCGTAATTACAACGAATAATATAATATAATATATAAAAATTATATATTATATTATATAAAGGAGGATATCATGGAGGTACAAGAAAAATATTTTCAATTGGTTACTCGAGCGAGACACAATATTGATGAGGATATGCTGCCGCTGATTCGAGAGGAGCCAGCAAATCTGCAACGAGAGCGCACGCCTCTCACAGAGTTGTTGGAGTTTATATTACAAACTGCGGTACAAGAGCAAGCCAGTGATATTCATTTTGAACCTTTGGATGAAGAAGTCCGTATTCGCATGAGAATTAAGGGCGAAATGAAGGTGCTTTTTTCCCATATGCCTTTGGAATTATACGGCAACCTTGTTTCTAGATTCAAGCTTATCTGTGGATTGGATATAGCTGAACATCGTCTTCCCCAAGATGGAAGATTTTCCTTTGGTGGTGACCATGACAATTGTCTTGATGTGCGTTTGTCTGTAGTGCCTATGATTACAGGCGAAAAAATAGTTTTACGCTTGCTCAACAACAAAGATAGCTTTAAAGGATTGTCTCAGCTAGATTTGTCAGAGCAAAATTTTGAACTATTGAAGCACAAATGTACCAGCGGTCATGGGGGAATATTGATTGCTGGCCCGGTTAATTCTGGCAAAACTACAACTCTGTATGCGATTCTCAGCATGTTGAATCAGGATGGAAATAACATAATATCCATAGAGGATCCAGTGGAATACAGGATGCAAGGTATCAATCAGATTCAGGTTAATGAAAAAATTGATTTCACCTTTGAAAAAGCCTTGGAAGCAGTTTTGCGACAAGATTTTGATTGCTTGGCAGTGGGAGAAATTCGCAGTAGTCAGGTAGCAGAAACGTTGATAAGTGCAGCTCTTACTGGACGTAGAATATACGGCACTATACATACGCCGGGAGCCGTAAAAACCGTGTATAGGCTGCTAGATATGGGAATACGTCCATATATTATCCAAGCTGCCATCAGTGTTATACTGGGACAAAGATTGTTGCGAAAACTGTGTCCTGTATGCAGACTTCCTTATCAGGTAAAAACAGATACCAAAGAAAGTATTTTTTTGGGTGACGCCTACAATTATGAGGATGTTTATTATCACCATAATCCCAATGGATGTCCTCAATGTGGTCATACAGGGTTTGTGGGGCGTATAGGTATACATGAGATTTTGTGTTTTGGTGATGAAGCACCAGCAAAAAAAATGAACGATGGGGAAGGAGCAGAACAATTGCTAACTCCTGATTGTATGTTTGGTACTATGTTAGATGATGGAGTTGCCAAGGCCATAAGAGGAGATATACAGTTAGAGGATTTGATGAATATATTTTAGAAGGGAGAACTAGAAATGTGTGTTGGTATCAGGGATTTTGAAAGAATTTTGCGATGTGCCTCTGAAGCAGGAATTTCGGATGTGCATATTACAGCAGATGAACCAATATTTTGGCGACGTGGCGAAGTCTTGTCACCATTAAAGCAATATGTACCCAATGGTGAAAATTTATTTAATTTTGTACATCAATATTTCCCCAAGCGTATACAAGAGAAGATAATAGATGGGAAAAATGTCAATCTCACTATAAAAATCAGCTCATGGAGATATCGAGTACATTGCTATAGCAAGAAAGGTCGAATGGCACTGGCTATTAGAGTAATGCCAATAAAAATTCCTCACTTGGACCATCTAGGACAAGCTGGTTTGGTAGAGCAGTTTGCAGAATATCGTCACGGGCTTTTGTTGATAACAGGTGCAACAGGTGCAGGCAAGAGTACCACGGTGGCAGCGTTGTTAGAAGAGCTTAATCAGCGCAATAGCTTGCATATTCTAACTCTGGAGGACCCGGTAGAATATGAGCTGTGCTCAAAGGCAAGTTTGGTTAGTCAATTGGAAAAGAATGTAGATTTTAATTTTTATGGTCAGGCTGTGGAAAATGCTATGCGGCAAGCTCCAGATGTTATTATGGTGTCAGAAATGCGAGATATGGAAACAGTACATGCGGTGTTAAATGCAGCAGTATCTGGCCATTATGTTATAGCGACTATGCATGCAGGTAGTGTAGTAGAAGCGGTGGAGAGAGTCATAAGCATGTATGCAGCAGAAAAACAATTTATGGCAAGAGCTTTGTTGGCCTCTTCATTGGTGGGAATTTGCACGCAACAATTGTTGCCAGGCAGACAAGGATTAAAAGAATGCGCTCTAGAATGTCTAAAAGCCAACAGTGCAGTGAGAAATATTATCCGTAGTGGCAAATACGAACAACTAAATAATATTATGGAAGCTAGTATAGCAGAAGGTATGCAGACTATGGCAATAGCAGAAGATAAATTGCGTCGCAGTAATTTGTTGAAAAAAAATACGCTTTCAGGAAGCAAAGCAGGGTGATTTGATGGCAAAGTATTGTTATGAGGGTGTAAATTCTACAGGTGCTAAGGAAAAGGGAAAAATACTAGCAGAGTCAGCCAAAGAAGCAATGGCTGAGTTGCACAGACGGCAGATAGTGCCAACCAAGATAGTTAGAAGCTGGTTACCTGAACAAAAGGGAAATAGAGAAAAATTTCAAGTAAATTTTTGCAAACAGATGGCTATTCTGTTGGAGGCAGGAATTCCAACTATGAAGGCCGTAGACAGTGCCATGGAAAATCAAGAAGATGCCAAAAGAACAATTAAGGATAATCTAGCCAAAGGTTATGCTCTGTCAACCGCTATGCAAATGACTCAAGGGTATTTTTCAGAATTTATGGTATCTGTAGTACGAGCTGGAGAATTGTCAGGCAATCTGCCTCATGTTATGGCAAGACTACATGAAATTCTAAAAAAAAACTATGAAGACAGGAAAAAGCTTCAGGGAATGATGATATATCCACTATTTCTATGTTGTGCTAGTGTTGTACTAATAATGTTATTGCTTTATCAAGTATTGCCTATTTTTGCCACCGTATTTGCCGGTTTTGGCACGCAGCTGCCATGGATAACGAAAATGTTGTTGGGCATAGGAGATAATCTAAGCCTATATCTAGGAAAAGTGCTGCTAGTATGTACCATATTTATAGGATGTATATGGAAAATCCACAGGACAAATAAAGGCGGTATCATCTTGGATAAAATCAAAATGAAGATTCCAGTTTTTGGAAAAATGTATCGTTATCAGGAGCATGCAATGTTTTTTAATACTATGAGTATGCTGATAAACAGTGGTATTTCTATACGTAATAGCTTGGAATTGCTGGAGAATATATGTCAAAATTTGTATTTGCAATTTAAATACAAGTCTATAAAAAGGCAGATAACTCAGGGGAGCAGTTTGTCGACTGCTATGAAATCAACGGGGCTGTATTCTAATATGGAAATGGCTGTGGTTTGTGCAGGGGAAAAAAGTGGAGATCTAGCCAGTATGCTGGCATATATAGGGGAGGTGTGTCAGAATGAGGCACATAGCAATATGAATATGCTATCGGTGCTGATAGAGCCTGTTATGATTTCGTTATTGGGGCTATTGATAGGAGGGATTGTGCTAAGTACGATTTTGCCGATATTAGATATGATGACATTGTTTTAGGGGGATTTGAAATGCGTAAATGGATATTTTTTATTAAAAAGGCTGAAGATGGTTTTTCTATGTTGGAACTACTGATTTATGTGGGTATTGTAGGCGTTATTGTTTCCTTTGCTGTGCCAAAGTATAACAATGCAGTAGCAATGGCAAATACCGCCAAGATTCAGACTGACCTTCAAACTATAGATGCTGCTATTACTATGTATCAATTGCAAAATGGAAAAAATCCTGAGAATATTGCAGATGATCTATCTGAATATATTTCTCACTCTGATCAGCTTAAGCCTCCTACAGGAAAATGTATTTTGAAAGATGAGGGACTAACTGATATATCTGCTACTGTATATGCAATATCTGACTCAGGAGATGAAGCAGAGTTAGATGGAAAAACATTGGATAAATTTGGCAAGGGTGAAGGGATGAAATCTTGATTCATAAATAGGGGAGAAAATGCGGATGGGGACAGATTGGAAAGTAATTTGGGGATTACTAAGAAAAGACATAAATATGATATGTTTCTTGATGGCAGCAGCTTCAGTTGGAGTGGTTATGGTATTGTGGGGGGACAATAGAATATATATGGCTATAGGGGGGGCCATTTCCATGATACCTGCTGCCTATCTTGATAGTCAATATTACAAACTTTATCACCGTTTGACTCTGGGGATGTTGTTATGGGGGCTTTTTTTATCCTTGATATTGGAAATTTTTGCGCCTGCTAACCAATTAATTACAGCTTTAAGTGGTTTGATTTGTATGGGGATTATGTTTGGTTTTTTGTATTTTTTTACTGGGCAGATTGGTTTTGGTGATGTTTGCTATGGAGTTGCCTTAGGAACTTTTTTAGGGTGGCAAGGTTCAATAGTGGCTTTTGTCTTAACCTTTGCTTTGGGGTTAGTGGCAGCCCTTAGGGAGTACGTGTATCATGTGTGTTATGGCAAATGGCGTCGTCGTAAACTGCCTTTAGGTCCTTTCATGGCTTGTGGAACTTATATATCGCTGCTTTGCGGACAGGAGCTGTTAGAATGGTATACAGGGATATGTTAGAGGAATCAGGACATAGTATGATGGAACTGTTGATATGTACAGGAATTATATTGATTCTGTGTAGTGCGGCAGTGCCAAAAATTGTAAATATGGATAAGTTGTATGTCAAATATGAAACATTACGCTTAATGAACACTATACGCTATACTCAGACTTGGGCACATCAATGGGATTACACCACGGGTCTTTACTATACTCAGCCAAGACTTTATGTCGGTACAAATTATTATGGAATTAAAACCAGCTATTTAGGCTGGCATTGGTATGAAGCAGATCATCAAGTCAAAATCAAGAGTAATCGTCGTGAAATAAGATTCAATCCAAGGGGGCAGGCTGGGGCAGCGACCATCAAAATCAGTAAAGGCAATTATGAAGAAAGAATCATTATTGACACAGTCGGAAGGGCTAGGGTGGAAAGCGGATGAATACAGAGGAAAATGGGTATTTTTTCTTTGATTTATTGGGAGCCATGGCTGTAATGGCAGCTTTAGTAGGTGTGCTAATGTACATACAAGTACAGATTTCTTATATGTCGGATTTGGAGGGAAGTATAACGGCAGATTTGTTGGCTCGGGAACAATTGGATATACTTTGTATAAATCAATGTGCGGAAGATTTGGGAATAAGGCAGGTGGAGGCCAATCAGCATGAATATACCATAATATCTCACAAAGACCAGAAAGATGATGATTTGCTTATTCACTATAGTGTGCAAGTTAAATGGCAGGATAGAAGGGGGCAGCAAGAAATTGAGTTTGCAAAGGATATGCCACAGGCAGTATGAAGCAGGCTTTTCTATGTTGGAGCTTATGGTAACGGTGCCATTGGTGATTCTTCTAACAGCAGCTATGTTGAATATATTTACTGTAGTAGTTAAGCAATATTATAATTTTCTAGGAGATTGGGAGCTGATTCAACAGGTAAGAATTCCTATGGAGGAAATAGGTCGGGATATACGTTATTGCACAGAATTAAAGATGGAACGAGAAGATGCTGATGATTATACACTTTATATACGACGTCATTTTTTGAAATACAAGAATTATGATCATAAGGATTATTGGCAAAGATATAGGGTAAGAAGAAAGCAAGATGGAGGTTATTGGATAAACAAAAATACACAGCCAATGATTGGTGCTACAGAATTAACAGATGTATATCTAGAGAATTTGCAAATTGAGTTGCTACAGGAAAATAAGGTAAAAGTATCTATAGCAGGGGTAAATAAAAAAACTAATCATAGATTTAGCTTGGAGAGGGTATTTTTTAGTTATGGATACGGTTTAGCTCCAGTGGCGGAAGAAGGTGTGACATTATAATTCAAGATAGGGAACGAGGCAGTATGACCTTTATAGGTATATGGTTATTAAGCGTCATGTTATTTGTCTCTGCCATGCTGTATATTTTTAGCAATAAAGAAACCCAAGTAAGTGTTGTTGAACGGCAGGGCTATAAAATGCAGCTAATGACTGAGGGGATTATGTATAAAGAAGTATTGCAGCTGCAAAGGGATTTTGGCAGAACCAAGGAATTGTATCATACTGTTAATGAAGATCCTGAAACTATAGATGAAGGAGATATGGGCGTTTGGCATTATACCGTGAAGTATATTTCAAAGAACAATAGTCTGTGGCTGCTAGGCGAAATTCGCAATATGGAAGATAAAAGGCTGGAAAATATTTTTGGACTTCGTTGGCGTTTTTTTGTAGATGAAGATGAAGAAAAGCTGATTTGGGAGGGAATAGGATAATATGGCTTTGGAAAAAATAAAGAAACAATTTCGCAGGCACGATACAATTTATCTGGGGGTGCAGCAGATAAAAAATAGCGTATATATGGTTATGCTAGCAGGTGATGAATCAGATGAATATAAAATAATTTGGCAAAATCAGTTGATGGATAATCTTGAACCGCAAGATTTATTAGCAAAAGCTTGCATGTTGGCAGCTAGCATGGGAAAAGAAAACGTGATATGTTGTTTGGGGTTGTCACAGCAAGAGGTGTATTTTTACGAAAAGAGTTTTCCGGAAATGGCTAGTCGTGAATTGAAGCAGGCCATAAAATTAGATTTTGTTTCTGCTGCCGCATGGCAGGAACCCTATTGGTTGAGTTTTTCCGAATTGGCAGATGGCAATTTTAGAATAGGTGCGATTCGTAAAAGTGATATGTATGTCAAGACGGAGGTATGCAGAAATTTTTTTCAGCTCAATATAGGCGTTCTTGTTTGTTGTGAGGAGATGGCGGAAGAATTAAAATTGCCTGAGGTATGGCAAAGCTGGCCACAGGGCATGCAGGAAGCTTTTTATGTTGCGCTTTGTGGTTTGCAGGGAAAAGGCTTGCGTTTTGGCAAGATATCTTCATATATTTATCAATGGCACTGGTCGAAGCTGACCAAGTGGTTGTGGGGTATATGTACTGGATTTGCAGTATGTTCTTTTTTAGTCGGCTGGTATATGGATTGTCAGTTAGATAGAGAGCTTAGTCTAAAACAGCATGAAATCGCTTTGCTAGAAGATGTAGCTGAGCGTCAGGAGTCCATAGAAAAAGACAAGAAAATTATTTCTGAGCGAAGTAAGCTGTTGGCCGATGTGCAGAGCAATAATTCCTCTGCCTATGGTACTCTCATTAGACTGGGTGCATATATGGAAGATGGTATTTGGTTGACAGGGGCAAAGCTGGAGGATAATGGCAATTTGCATTTGCAGGGGCAGGCAACAGCCTATCATCAAATAGCACAATTTTTGGCCAAATTGACTGCCAAAGAAAAAGGTATGGTTTTGGATAGTGCAGATAGGGGGCAGGATGGCCTGGTCAATTTCCAGCTAAAGGGGAGGTTGATCTAAATGTACACTTCTTGGCGTATATTTGTAGTCTCTCTATTATTGATATTAGTGGGGATGGTGGCTGCTATCTGGTTTGGCGGACAGCAGTTAGGAGAATATCAGGAGAAAAAACAGGCCATAGAAAAAGCCACTATGAAAATAGCGGCTTTGCAGGAGATACAGTTAGAACATCCTCAGTTAGAGGTATATCAAATGGATATGGCCAAACAGCGGCATAGATGGGAAAAATTTTTGCCAGATAGAATCCAGATGGCAGAGTTGTTGGCCTATGCCCAGAATTCTGCTCGAAATGCTGGTATGGAACTACAGGAGCTGGAGCCTATGGCTAGCAAAGCTCAGGGCAAATTGCAAGTTCATCCCCTCAATTTGAGATTGCAGGGAGATTATTTTTCTTTGGTGACTTTGCTTCGCCAATTCGACCGGGGAGAGTATTTTGTACAGATTGGTGCTATGGATTTGGAGCAAAAACCTGAGGGTTTGTCCAGTAGATTGGTGTTGAATTTTTTTTCGACTCATTGATTCACATCACAATAACAAGGAGAATGTAGATAGTCCTCATATAGCCCTGCTGGGGTGTTCATAGCTAGGCTTCGCAGATTGGTGGCGGCTATGTCCAGAGCCAGCATGCGTTGGGCTAGGGTGTGGGCTTCGGGATGCTGGAGTTGACGGTGGTTTAGGAGAGTGGAGACTTTGGTGAGCAGAGGCAGTGTGCCTCTGCTTTTTATTTGGCGCAGAATCTGTCGGCCTGTGGCATCCATAGCCAGCACTCGGAGATAGAGGGGGCCTTGCTGATCCATGGCGGCGATGGTGTCCCTATGCATATTCAGCAGGAGGTGGATAACTAGCCGCTGGATGCGGGTGGAGGGGTAGCGGCGGCTGGTGAGCTGGCGGATATATGCCTCATAGCTGGGGGCGTTGATAGCCTGAGCCATGGCCTGCTCTAGTCCTTCCCCCATGCCTACAATCTGCCTTAGCTCCTGGGGGGAGCTGGTGGCTAGTCTATACCGCAGGAGGGGATAGAGCTGGTCTGAGGTAGGGTAGTGGGGGCATTGGCTGATGGCTTTGGCTACAGCTGTGGGTACCAGGGGACGGATAGCCTGCTGCAGCTTTTCCTTCTCTGGGGTGTGGATAGCCAGCTGGCGCAGGGTGGTGCCGCTGGCAAACTCCCCCTGGGGCTGGGTACTGCCGTGGCTGGTGCCCTGCCTGCGGATGGCTAGAGGGGTGGGGGTTGGTAGTCCCTGCTGCCGTAGGGTGTGGATGCCTCGCAGATATTCCAAGGCTAGAATGGTATTGGGTTCGTAGAGCATGGACTCAGGCAAATGGAGTTTTTGAGCCATGAGATGGGTGATGGCACTGCCATAGGAATGTCCCTGAGCTAGTAGGTTCTGCAACTCCTGAGGATAGCTATCTGGGACAAAGGAAGCTGCCTTTTGTAGCTGGTCTATATCTGGGTATTCGGTGCCAAAGGCCAGTCTATCTACTACGCCTGTGGCAGATAGGAGCTTGATACCACCTAGCCCAAATCCCTGAGCACTGCGACAGGCAAAAACCATTGGCAGCTCTATGACCAGATTGGCTCCCCCTAGTACCGCCAGCCTAGCCCGGCTCCATTTGTCCAGCAGAGTCAACTCTCCTCGCTGGCTGATATTGCCACTGAGACAGATGACAATCGGTTCCTCAGGCAGCTGCTTTTTTAGCTCCTGCAGCATATATCTATGTCCATTGTGAAACGGATTGTATTCCGCGATGATTCCTATTGCCATAACTTCAAATCCCCTTTGCCATGGTATTCCATTTTTGCCTTTTTTAGTGTACAATAGTATATCAGCTTTAAATATAAATGTACAATAATATAAAGGATGAATAGAGAATCAATGAGCAAAAAATATGTAAAATTTTTAACCTATGGCTGTCAGATGAATTTTAGTGATGCAGAGCGCATGGAGGGTGAGCTGGCCAAGCTGGGCTACCAGTCTGTGGAGGATATGGAGCAGGCAGATCTGATTATGATCAATACCTGCTGTGTCCGGGAGACTGCTGAGGACAAGGTATACGGCAAAATCGGCGAAATCAAGGCTCTGAAACGCCGCAATCCTCAGTTGATTTTGGGGATTACGGGGTGTATGGCCCAGAAGGAAGGGGAGAAGCTCATCAAGCGTGCTCCCCATATTGATTTCGTGCTGGGCACCAACAAAATCCATGAGGTGGTTAGCACCATCCAGAAGCTGGAAGGAACTCAGGTCAAGCATGTGGTAGATACAGAGCTGCGGGAGAGTGAGATGCCTGAGGATGTGGCTGTACAGCGCAAAACCGCCCTGTCTGCCTGGATTCCTATTATGTATGGCTGTAACAATTTCTGTACCTACTGTATTGTGCCCTACGTGAGAGGCCGGGAGCGCAGCAGACTGCCTGAGGATATTGTGCGGGAGGTACAGGAGGCTGTGGCTCAGGGCTATAAGGAGGTTACTTTGCTGGGACAGAATGTAAACTCCTATGGCAAGGATCACCAAAAAGCTACCTTTGCCCAGCTTTTGGCTATGGTGGATCAGGTGGAGGGCATCCAGCGGGTGCGGTATATGACCTCTCACCCCAAGGATCTCAGCAATGAGGTGATTGAGGTGGTCAAAAACAGCCAGCATATCTGCCGGCATTTTCATTTGCCAGTGCAATATGGCAGCAATAGAATCCTCAAGGCTATGAACCGGGTATATACCGTGGAGCAGTATCGGGATCTGGTGGCTAGGATTCGTGCCCAGGTGCCGGAGGCTAGTCTGACTACGGATTTGATTGTAGGCTTCCCAGGAGAGACAGAGGAGGATTTCCAGCAGTTGATGGAGTTTATCAAGGAAATCCGTTATGATCAGGCATATACCTTTATTTATTCCAAACGCTCTGGCACACCAGCAGCGGAGATGGATCATCAGGTGGAGGATGCAGTGAAGCATGACAGGCTGAACCGCCTGATGGAGCTGCAGAACAGCATTAGTCTGGAAATCAACCAAGGGTTGGTGGGCCGTACTTTGGAGGTTATGGTGGAGGGGCCTAGCCATACAGATGAAACTGTGTGGAATGGCCGGACTGATACCAACAAGCTGGTGTTGTGGAAGCACACTGGTGAGGAAAAGCCTGGGGATTTGGTGAAGGTAAAAATACAGCAGGCCCAGACCTGGATATTGAAAGGTACTATTGAGGCCTAAGGAATAGATGGCTCTGAAATGGATTCAGATAGAACAGGAGATATTATGGAACTTACCCCTATGCAGAAGCAGTACATGGAAATCAAGGCTCAGTACCCTCAGGAGATTCTTTTCTTTCGGCTGGGGGATTTCTATGAAATGTTCTTTGAGGATGCGGTGGTGGTGTCCCGGGAGCTGGGACTGACTCTGACCAGCCGGAGTGGGGATGTGAACAAAAACCCTATGTGCGGAGTGCCCTATCATGCGGTGGATGGCTATCTGGCCAAGCTGGTGTCCAAGGGCTACCGGGTGGCTATTGCGGAGCAAATCGGGGATCCCAAGGCCAAGGGACTGACTCAGAGGCAGGTGGTGAAGGTTGTTACCCCTGGTACTATACTGGAGGAAAGCGCGCTGAAATCCGCCCAGAACAACTACATCGCCCTCATCTACCAGTCCCCCGACGCCCTAGTCCTAGCCGGCGCCGACATTTCCACCGGCGAATGTTTCTACGGCATCTACCAAGGCAACGACAGCCTGCAGGCCCTCTGCGACGAGCTATATAGGCTTATGCTGCCAGAGATTCTCCTCCTAGGCCAGCTCACCCAGCGCCAGGAGCTGGAAAAATTTGTCCATCTCCGGCTGGAGCATTGCATATTTACGGAAATATCAGAGCCAGCCAAGGAAATCGACAATCTCATCGTCCAGCATTTTGATATCAACAACCGCCCGGAAAAGGGCCCTGCGGAAATTGCCGTAGCCACCCTGTTAGAGTACCTCCACAACACCGTTATGACAGATTTGTCCCAGCTCTCCCAGCTCACCAAGCTGGACTATGCCGACAATCTGGTGGTAGATACCTACACCCTGCGGAATCTGGAGATTACCCGCAACCTGCGGGATGGAGGCAAAAAAGGCACCCTGTTTTCCGTATTGGATTTTACCCATACCGCCATGGGCACCAGACTCTTGCGGAAATGGCTGGAATATCCTCTGATGAATATTGCCGCCATCAACAAGCGCCTGGATGCCGTAGGGGAGCTAAAGAACAATTTCCTTCTGCGCCAGCAGCTGCAGGAGTCCTGCAAAAACATCTATGATTTCGAGCGTTTGCTGACTCGGATTGAGGTAGGCAGTGCCAATGCCAGGGATCTAGTGGCTCTCCGCAGTTCTTTTCAGGCTTTGCCGGATATCCGCAGCCATCTGGCACAGTGTCAGGCAGGGCTTTTGCAGATTTGTCACAGGGATATCCATCTCTATGATGAGTTGGCAGAGCTTTTGGACCGGGCCATAGTAGATGATCCTGGCCTCACCATCCGGGAGGGGGGGATTATCAAGGAGGGCTACAATGAGGAGCTGGATCAATATCGTCAGATTGCCCATAACAGCAAGCAGATGCTGCAGGCTATGGAGGAGCAGGAAAAGGAAAAAACCGGCATCCGTTATTTGAAGATTGGCTATAACAAGGTTTTTGGCTACTATATCGAGGTGCGAAACAGCGGTACAGCCAAGGTGCCGGAGTACTACGTTCGCAAGCAGACCTTGGCCAATGCGGAACGGTATATTACCCAGGAGCTAAAGGAGTTTGAAACCAAAATCCTAGGTGCCCAGGAGAAAATCGTGGCTATTGAGTACAATCTCTTTGTGGAGATTCGGGATAGCATCAAGGAACAGCTGGGAGATATTCAGCATACCGCCCGGCAGATTGCGGTGCTGGATGTGCTGACGGCTTTAGCTGAGGCGGCGGATAACTATAACTACGTTCGGCCTGAGCTAATGACCAATGGCCAGCTGGATATTCGGGAGGGGCGGCATCCTTTGGTGGAGCGTCTCCTGCAGCGGGAGCTGTTTGTGCCTAACGATACCAGATTGAACCACCATGATTGTGAGATTATGCTGATTACCGGCCCCAATATGGCGGGCAAATCCACCTATATGCGTCAGACCGCTCTTTTGGTGCTGATGGCTCAGGTGGGAAGCTTTGTGCCAGCCAAAGAGGCATTTATTTCTCCGGTGGATAGGATCTTTACCCGGATTGGCGCCAGCGATGATCTGGTCAGCGGTCAGAGTACCTTTATGGTGGAAATGAATGAGGTGGCTCAGATTCTGAAATACGCCACGGCCAATAGTTTGGTAATCTTGGACGAAATTGGCCGAGGTACCAGTACCTTTGATGGTATGAGCATTGCCCGGGCGGTAATTGAGCATATGGAACGGAAAATTCATGCCAAAACCCTTTTTGCGACTCATTACCATGAGCTGACGGATTTGGAAAATGATAAAATAAAGAATTTCTGTGTGGCGCTAAAGGACAAGGCTGGGGATATTACCTTCCTGCGGCGGATTGTCTCTGGGGCAGCGGACAAATCCTATGGTATTCATGTGGCTCGGTTGGCTGGTCTGCCCAAAACTGTTACCAGTCGGGCGGAAAAAATTTTGGCTAGCTTGGAGGCTGGGGCAGAGAGCTTAGGGAACAAGGCCCAATCTGCCCCAAAGACCTCAGAGGACAAGGTTAAATCCAGTGCCAAGACCGCTGAAAAACAGGCTATGGCCATGGGCTCCCTTTTTGGCAGTACCTTGGCAGAGGATTTGCTGCAGCTGGATGTGATGACCATGACGCCTTTGGAGGCCATGAATGAGCTGTACAAGCTGCAGCAGCAGGCGAAGAAGGAGGCTGGTCTGGGATGAGCTTTGTGCATGTTTTGGATGACAATACCATTAATAAAATCGCTGCCGGTGAGGTGGTGGAGCGTCCTGCTTCGGTTATCAAGGAGCTGGTGGAGAATGCCATTGATGCCAGAGCTGACCGTATCGAAGTGGAGATTATGGCTGGTGGTACCAGCTTTATGCGGGTGTCGGATAATGGTATCGGCATGAGCCGAGAGGATGCGGAGAAGGCTATTCTGCGTCATGCTACCAGCAAAATCGCTCAGGTGGATGATTTGCTGTCCATTGCTACCCTGGGGTTTCGGGGGGAAGCCCTGCCTAGTATTGCTTCTGTTTCCAGATTTACCCTGCAGACCAGACAGGCTGGGGCGGAGCTGGGGACGGAGATAAAAATCACCGGTGGCAAAACCACGGAAATAGGTGAGACAGGCTGTAATCTGGGTACCACTATCCGGGTGGAGGATTTGTTTTTCAATACCCCTGCTCGGAAGAAATTTCTCAAAACCAATAATACCGAATCCAGCAGGATTAATGATTTTATTATCAAGTTGGCTATTTCTCATCCGGAGATTGCCTTCAAGCTGATTAACAACAATAAGGCGTCCCTGGCTACCCCTGGCCGGGGGGATTTGCAGGAGACCTTGCAAAGCATCTATGGTGCCTCCTTGGGGCAGTCTCTATTGCCATTGGCGTTTGAGGATGAGGATATCAGGCTGTGGGGCTTTGTGTCCAAGCCTTCGGCTATCCGCAGCAGCCGCAGTTGGCAGACCTTTATTGTCAATGGGCGGATTATTGCCAGCCGGGCCTTAACCAAGGCTATTGATAATGCTTATCATGCCCTGATACCCAAGAGTGGTTATCCCTTGGCGGTGCTGAATATAGAGGTGCCTCAGCACACCATTGATGTGAATGTGCATCCTCAAAAGATAGAAATGAAGTTTGAGGATGAGGGCAGAATTTTCAAGGCGGTGTACAAGGCGGTGCTGGATGGGGTGCGGCCCAAGGGTGAGGCTGGCCAGCTGGGGCAGTTGGCGGCTCAGGCAGAGCATGTGGAGAATCATGTGGCCAAGGGCTGGCAGGAGCTGAACTTTGGTCAGCAGATACAAGGGGAGGAGTCTAGGCCGGCAAAGCCTTCCGTGGGCTATTCCAGTGGCAATTTGGTGTTAAATAGACCGGAAAAACCTTCTATGAGCTGGCAGGAAGGGGCAGCGACTTTAGCTCGGGATAAGGCTGCTGGACTGGGGGAGGAATCCTCCCAGAGTTTGAATCCATTGGAAGGGAACCAGAAGCCTAATCAGTTGGAAGAATCTCAGAGGCTGAATCCGCTGTCAGGTGGCGTGCCTCAGGCAGATAGGGGGGAGGAGTCTCCTACTGCCGGCATGATTCCCATTGGTCAGGTAGATGATACTTATATTATTGCTCAGGATGGGGATAGTCTCTATATTGTGGATCAGCATGCCGCCCATGAAAGGGTGCTTTTTGACCGATTTTCGGCTCAGGCAGAGCATATTCCCACCCAACAGCTGCTGGTGCATTTGATTTTGGATTTCAGCCCTCACGAGAGCCAGCTGATTGAGGAGAATCTAGAGCTTTTGGCTGATTTGGGCTTTGGGCTGGAGGCCAGCGGGCCTAATCAATTCCGTTTGATGGAGGTGCCGGCAGATGTGCCTAGCGGTCAGGCGGAGGATTTTATCCGGGAGGTGCTGGCTTCCATGGAGGAATTGCACAAGCCAACGGCGGCGGAGCTGAGACAGGCGGCTTTGGCTACTACGGCCTGCAAGGCTGCGATCAAGGCTGGGTTCAAGCTGAATTATCGCCAGATGGAGATATTGCTGCAGGAGCTGAACGATACGGAAATGCCCTATACCTGTCCCCATGGTCGGCCTACTATTATCAAGTTCAGCAGTAATGAGCTGGCCAAGATGTTCAAGCGGACAGGATTCTGAGGCCCAAAGGGTTTTGTTGCTGAGGGATTGGGGCCTAGGGAGATTGTTGTTTAGAGGTAGAAGGGAGCTTGGCTGGTTGGTAAAAGCGATTGTGACAACAGAGAGAAAATGCCGTGAGGAGAGCTTGGCCTTGGCTCTAGAGCTGTCTGACAGACTGCAGATAGATTATGTGGAGCGCCACAAGGAATCTGTAGGAAAGCTGATGGACAAATACGGTGTTGAGGCGGTGCTGGTGGCCTATCCTCAGGAGCTGAAGCTGAATAGCAGTGCTGGGGAGATGTTTTTTCATCCCAATATGTCCCAGCTTCGGGTGAAGAATCTCCGCAAGGGAGAGAAGGATCATATGTCGGAGGCCATGGGGTTGCAGGAGGGCATGAAGGTGCTGGATTGTACCCTGGGCTTTGGAGCTGATGCCATTGTGGCTAGTTTTGGCGTGGGGGAGACGGGACAGGTCGTAGGGGTGGAAAGCAGTCCCCTGATTGCGGCGGTAACAGGTCATGGCCTTCAGCATTTCCTGCCGGGGAATTATCCTCTTTATGCTGCTATGCGCCGTATAGAAGTGATCAATATGGATTATCTGGATTTTTTGCGGCAGCAGCCGGACAATTCCTATGATGTGGTGTATTTTGATCCTATGTTTAGAAAGCCTTTGACAGCCAGCAATGGGATTTCGCCTCTCCGGAGCGTGGCTAACCATGAGCCTTTGTCTTTGGAGGCGGTAAAGGAGGCGCAACGGGTGGCCCGCTATCGGGTGGTGATGAAGGAGGCCAGCGGCAGTGAGGAATTTAGTCGTTTGGGTTTTAGCACCATTATGGGAGGCAAATATTCCAAGGTGCATTATGGCGTTTTGACCATGTAGGCAGGATGTGGCGAGAGTGGATAAATACAAGTTTTTTGGAGGTAAATTATGTCAGCAGAGAATTTGAACTGGGCGGTATTGGGTACAGGTGTGATTGCCAATCAGATGGCAGATGCCTTGGAGAAAATGGGACGGCGGCTTTATGCTGTAGCCAATCGTACCCATGACAAGGCAGTGGCCTTTGCCGAAAAATACGGGGTAGAAAAGGTTTATGATGCCATTGATGATATGTTCCTGGATGAAGCGGTGGATATTATCTACATTACCACCCCTCACAATACTCACTATGAGTTTATGAAAAAGGCTCTAGAGCATGGCAAGCACATCTTCGTGGAGAAATCCATTACCCTGAATAGCCGGGAGCTGGGGGGGATGCAGGCTTTGGCAGAGGCCAAGGGCTTGATTATTGGAGAGGCTATGACCATTTGGCATATGCCTATTTACAAGAAGCTGTGGGAGATTGTGCAAAGTGGTCAGCTGGGCCGGGTGCAGATGATTACCATGAATTTTGGCAGCTTCAAGGAATACAATATGGAGAATAGATTCTTCAATATGCATCTGGCTGGAGGCGCTATGCTGGATATTGGGGTTTATGCACTGTCCATTGTCCGCAGTTTTATGGATGAAAAGCCAGAGGATATTGTGAGCCAGTGGCAGGCTTCTCCTACCGGCTCTGATGAAATGGCTACCATTCTGCTGAAAAACGGTTTGGGGCAGATGGCTACGGTGGCTCTTTCCATGCATTCCAAGCAGCCAAAGCGGGCTATGATTAGCTGTGAGAAGGCCTATATTGAGATTATGGAATATCCAAGGGCGGATAAGGCTGTGATTGTGGATGCGGAAACCGGGGTTAGAACTGAAATCGAAGCCGGCAGTACCGCAGAGGCATTGGGCTATGAGCTGCAGGATATGGAGCAGGCGGTGCTGACTGGGGATGTATCTGGTTTGAAGCTGTCCTATTCTGCTGATGTTATGGAGATTATGACCAGATTGCGCAAAGCCTGGAATATGAAATATCCTGGGGAGCAATGGTAAGTTAGGATAACTGGAAGATATTTCTTGTGTAAAGGAATGGTTTGTATTATGAAAACAGTTTTGACCATAGCAGGCAGTGATTGCAGCGGTGGGGCTGGAATTCAGGCGGATCTAAAAACCATGCTGGCCAATGGGGTTTATGGCATGAGTGCTATTACGGCTTTGACGGCTCAGAATACCACCGGGGTAGCTGCTATTATGAATGTTACCCCGGAGTTTCTAGGCCAGCAGCTGGATAGTATCTTTACGGATATCTTTCCGGATGCAGTCAAGATTGGCATGGTTTCTGACCAGGAGCTTATCAGGATGATTGCCGCCAAGCTCCGTCAGTACCAGCCGAAAAATATTGTTATTGATCCTGTTATGGTGGCTACCAGCGGAGCAAGATTGATTGCGGAGGATGCTGTGGAGGTGCTGAAGCAGGAGCTGTTTCCTCTGGCAGATGTGCTGACTCCCAATATTCCAGAGGCAGAGGTGCTGCTGGGCCGTGCTATAGCTACCCCGGAGGAGATGGAAAAGGCAGCGGAGACTATTGGTCAGCAGTATCACTGTGCCGTGCTGTGCAAGGGAGGACATAGCATCAATGATGCCAATGACCTTTTGTATAACGATGGAAAGCCTATCTGGTTTGCAGGCAGGCGAATTGACAACCCCAATACCCATGGTACAGGCTGTACCTTGTCCTCGGCTATAGCCTCCAATCTGGCCAAAGGATATAATATGGCTGAGGCGGTGAAAATGGCCAAGGAATATATTTCTGGGGCTTTGGGGGCTATGCTGAATCTGGGCAAGGGCAGCGGCCCTATGGATCATGGCTATATGTTGGCTGGGGTAAAATAGGCTGGTCTTGGCTTCGGGGCCAAAATAGTTGGGCAAAGGTATCTGGTCCAAAATCAGGGCTTTGGCTACTTTGTGTTGACTATTTGTCGGGAAATATAATATAATAACATTTGGTTGATTAGACGAATTTGCGCCCTGGTTGGAATATTCAGCCAGGGCAATTGATATTTTAGGAGGCTGTGTTGTGGAGAAGTATTCACCCCAGAATATAGAAAAGAAATGGCAGTCCAAATGGCTGGCTGAGAATGTTTACAAGACCGAGATGGATCGCAAAAAGCCAAAGTATTATACATTGGAAATGTTCCCTTATCCATCTGGCAATCTGCATATGGGTCATGTGCGGAATTATTCCATTGGTGATGTGCTGGCTCGCTACAAGACTATGGAGGGCTTCAATGTTATTCATCCTATGGGCTTTGATGCCTTTGGTATGCCTGCCGAGAATGCCGCTATCAAGCATGGTGTAAAGCCATCTGATTGGACCTATGCCAATATGGACAATATGAAGCGTCAGCAGCGTGAAATGGGTTTGTCCTATGATTGGGATCGCTCTGTGGCTACCTGCAGCCCTGATTATTATCGTTGGACTCAGTGGCTTTTCCAGCTGTTCTACAAGCGGGGACTGGCTTACAAGAAAAAGGCTTATGTAAACTGGTGCGATACCTGCGGTACTGTATTGGCCAATGAGCAGGTTATTGAGGGCAAGTGCTGGCGCTGTGATTCTCAGGTTGTAAAGAAGGATTTGTCTCAGTGGTTCCTGAAGATTACTGATTATGCTGATGTACTGCTGAAGGATTTGGATCTTTTGAAGGGCTGGCCTGAGCGGGTTAAGACCATGCAGGAGAACTGGATTGGCCGCAGTGAGGGCTTGGAGTTCGACCTGGAGGTTCCAGAGCTGGGAGAGAAGATTGCAGCCTATACCACCCGTCCTGATACCGTTTATGGTATTACCTTCCTGGCCTTGGCGGCTGAGCATCCTTTAATTGAAAAGATTTGCCAGAACAATCCAAAGGCTCAGGAGATTAAGGCTTTCTGCCAGAAGGCTCAGAATCAGTCTGAGTTGGAGCGTACCTCCTCTGAATCTGAGAAGGAAGGTATCTTTACTGGTCTTTATGCGGTAAACCCGTTTAACGGCAACAAGGTAGAAATCTGGGTTACCAATTATGTACTGGCTGAGTACGGTACTGGTGCAGTTATTGGTGTGCCATCTGAGGATCAGCGTGACTGGATGTTTGCAGAAAAGTACAAGCTGAATGTTATTATTACCCTGCAGCCAAAGGACAAGGAGCTGAAGCTGGAGGAAATGACTGAGGCTTATGTGGACAAGGCTGGGGTGCTGGTAAATTCTGCTGAGTTCTCCGGTATGGACATCAAGGCGGCCATGAAGGGAATTATGGACAAGGCTGAGGCGGAGGGCTTCGGCAAGCGCCGTGTCAACTATCGTCTCCGTGACTGGCTGATTTCCCGTCAGCGTTATTGGGGTGCACCTATTCCAGTTATCTACTGTGATGACTGCGGTGAACAGCTGGTACCAGAGGATCAGCTGCCTGTAATGCTGCCAGATGATGTCAAGTTTGAGCAGGGTTCTGTATCTCCATTGGCTCAGAGTGAGTCCTTTGTGAACTGCACCTGTCCAAAGTGCGGCAAGCCTGCCCGTCGTGAGACCGATACCATGGACACCTTTATTTGTTCCTCCTGGTACTATCTCCGCTATACAGATCCTCACAATGACAAGATGCCATTTGCTCGGGATAAGGTAAATTACTGGGCACCTGTAGATCAGTATATTGGCGGTATTGAGCATGCTATCCTGCATCTTCTCTATTCCCGCTTCTTTACCAAGGTGCTGCGGGATGCTGGCCTGGTGGATTTTGCGGAGCCATTTACCAACCTGCTGACTCAGGGTATGGTGCTGAAGGATGGGGGCAAAATGTCCAAGTCCAAGGGCAATGTAGTATCTCCTGAGGAGATTATTAGCCAATATGGTGCTGATACGGCTCGTCTCTTTATTCTCTTTGCGGCTCCTGTAGACCGTGATTTGGATTGGAGTGACGAGGGTGTTGCTGGTGCTTATCGTTTCCTGAGACGTGTATGGCGTATTATGGAAATCTTCGAGGATAGAATCAAATCTGCCAGCGATGATTATGATACTGCTGCTCTTACCGATGAGGAAAAGGAGCTGCGCCGGGTTCTGCATACCACTATCAAGAAGGTAACTGAGGATATTCGTGACCGCTTTATGTTCAACACCGCTATCAGCTCTATTATGGAGCTGGTAAATGCCTTCTATGTATTCCAGGATAGCCAGACTATTAATCCTGGTCTGGTAAGAGAGGTTAGCCTGAATATCCTGAAGCTGTTGGCACCATTTGCCCCACATATTACAGAGGAGCTGTGGAGCGTTCTGGTAGGACAGGGCAGCATTCATCAGCAGCAGTGGCCGCAGTATGATGCTGATGCTACGGTTCAGGCTGAGGTGGAGATTGTATTGCAGATTAACGGCAAGGTGCGGGATCGCATTATGATTGCTACTGGTATCAGCCGTGAGGAAATGGAGGCTGCGGCCAAGGCTAATGCTAGAGTGCAGGAGCTGACTGCAGGCAAGACCATTGTGAAGATGATCTGTGTGCCAGACAAGCTGGTTAATGTAGTTATCAAATAAGATTTGCCGCTGAATTGCAAATAGCTTGAAATGATACATGATGACAGTGAGCTTTGGGCTTGGGGGCCTGAAGGGCTGTCATCATGTTTTTTTGTGCACTGTACAAGGAAATATTACCTCTTGTCTACTGGTGGTAGAAAAATCTTGAATTTTGTTCATGGACAAGGTATAATCGTGCATTGTTGATACAATTTTCTATTAAAGGAGTTCGTTATTATGATGAGTAATGCTTTAGCCAAGTGGCAGGGCATCAGCCTGATTATCCGAATTATTATCGGTATGATTATAGGTATTGCCTTTGCTCTTTCCTTGCCGGGCAACACGGTTTTGCCTATTTTCGGTAAGGTCTTTGTAGGTTTGCTGAAGGGTATTGCCCCTATATTGGTCTTTGTGCTGGTTATTAGTGCTTTGGCCAATGCTTCCGGTAATATTGGTGCCCGTTTCAAGAATGTAATTATGATTTATATTTTTGGTACTTTTTTTGCTTCTGTGACTGCGGTTTTTGCCTGCAAGCTTTTCCCTGTAACCATGAAGCTGACTGATGCGGCTACGGATGCGGCTCCAGATGGTATTGGTCAGATTTTGACTACTATTATTACCAATGTGGTGGCCAACCCTGTTAATGCTTTGATGAACGGCAATTACCTCAGCATTTTGTGTTGGGCTATTATTTTTGGTCTGGGCTTCAAAAAGCTGGCTTCCAAGACCACCTGTGATATGGTGGCTGATTTGGCTGGGGTGGTGTCCAAAGCTGTGTTCTGGATTATTCAGCTGGCACCTTTTGGTATTATGGGCTTGGTTTTCTCTGCTGTATCTGAGAATGGTCTGGAGATTTTCGTAGATTATGGCCGTCTTTTGGTAGTTCTGGTTGGCTGTATGTTTGCTATGGCCTTGATTGTCAATCCGTTGATTACCTTCTTCTTCCTGCACCGCAATCCATATCCATTGGTGTGGAGATGTCTGAAAATCAGTGGTGTTACGGCCTTCTTTACCAGAAGCTCTGCGGCCAATATTCCTGTGAATATGGAGCTGTGCAAGGATATGGGCTTGGATGAGGATTTCTATTCCGTGTCTATTCCTTTAGGGGCTACCATTAATATGGAGGGTGCGGCTATTACCATTACGGTTATGGCTATGTCTGTAGCCTATACACTGGGTATTGCGGTGGATGTGCCTACAGCTATTCTGCTGTCCGTACTGTCTGCTGTAGGTGCCTGCGGTGCTTCTGGTGTGGCAGGTGGTTCTCTGCTGTTGATTCCTATGGCCTGCTCTCTCTTTGGCATTAGCAATGATATTGCCATGCAGGCGGTTGGTGTAGGCTTTATTATCGGCGTGGTGCAGGATTCCTGTGAGACTGGTCTAAATTCCTCCAGTGATGCTCTCTTTACCGCCATTGCCGAGTTCTATGATCGCCGCAAGCAGGGACAGGATTTTAGCTTCTAAATATTCTAAGTGCAATAGGGTGGTTACTTAAAAAAATACAGCCTCTGAGGAAATTCAGGGGCTGTTTTTTTGCATTTGGTGCTCTTTTGATTATTAATGGTCAGCTTGTTAAAACAAGGCAGGAACGGCTGACAAATTAAATAAAATATTGCATACAACGGAAAAACAGAATGTTTTTTGTATTCATAAGGTTTTTTGTTGACAGCCATACGGGATTTGTGATATAAAATATACATCGAAAGGAAATACATTCCGAAACTGAATATTTTGGGACATGGTGGTCTCCGTCGCACAAGGCGGCGGGGGCTTTTTTATAGCCAGAATTCGGGTTTTGAAATAATATTATTAAATTTATTCCTCCGGAATGTATAAATTTTTAGGAAATGTAGGAGGTATGCTTTATGGATATCGCAAAGCTAATGGCAGAAGTAAATGATTTTGTCTGGGGACCGATTATGCTTGCCTTTTTAGTAGGCACAGGAATTTTTCTTACCATTCGGTTGAAGTTCCTGCCTTGGAGGAATCTTCCTTATGCAGTTAAGATGATTTTGAGCAAGAAGTCAGATACCCAGGGTGATATCAGCCCGTTCCAGTCTTTGATGACTGCTTTGTCTGCGACTGTTGGTACTGGTAATATCGTTGGTGTTTCCACCGCTATGGTATTGGGTGGTCCTGGTGCTCTGGTATGGATGTGGATTTCCGCTGCCTTTGGTCTTTCCACCAAATATGGTGAGTCTGTACTGGCGGTTAAGTACCGCAAGACCAATAGCGTGGGAGAGATGGCTGGTGGTCCAATGTACGCTATGAAGTATGGTTTTAGCAACAAGGTTATTGGCCGGGGGTTGGCGGCGCTATTTGCTTTCTTTGCTGTTTGTGCTTCCTTTGGCATTGGCAATATGACTCAGGCTAATTCCATTTCTTCCTCCTTTAATGCGGCTTTGGGGCTAGATACCACTGTTATCGGTGTGATTTTGACTCTGTGCTGTTTGGCTGTACTGGTTAGAGGTATTCGCAGTATTGGCGCTGTATCTAGTGTGGTTGTACCAGCTATGGCTGCTTTCTATTTCGTAGTTTCCATGATTGTTATCGTTGCCAATGCGGCTGCTTTGCCAGCTGGTATTGCGGAGATTTTCCGCATGGCTTTTGCACCAGAGGCTGTAGCTGGTGGTGTAGGCGGTTCTATCATCGCTTCCATGCTGAGTGCTATGCGTTGGGGCGTGGCTCGTGGTGTATTCTCCAATGAGGCTGGTTTGGGTTCTGCTCCTATTGCAGCAGCTGCTGCCAAGACTGACCATGCTTCCCGTCAGGGCTATGTCAATATGACCGGCACCTTCTTTGATACCATGATTATCTGCGCTTTGACTGGTTTGGTAATCGCTTCCTCTGGCATGCTGGGGACTATTGACCCTGCTACTGGCAAGGCTGTTTCCGGTGCTAATCTGACAATTTTGGCTTTTTCCACTGTTTTTGGTGATGCTGCCAAGTATATTGTTTCCATTGCTTTGGCTCTCTTTGCTTTTTCCACCATTTTGGGTTGGGAGTATTATGGGGAGAAGGCTTTGGAGTATCTTATCAGCAAGCGTTCCGTGCTGATGGGTTATCGGGTTCTGTTTAGCCTGATTGCCTTTGTAGGTGCTACCCAGACTTTGGATTTTGTATGGAACTTCTCTGATACCATGAATGGCTTGATGGCAATTCCAAATCTTCTGTGCCTGTTGGTGCTGAACAAGGATATTGCCCATGAGTGCTTTGAGTATCAGGAGCTGGTAGTGGAAAAGGAGAAGAAGGGTGAGGAGGTAAATCTCAGCCATCTTAGTCCTACAATTTAATTATTGCTCAGTTTAAAAAGGGGCACAGTTGGCAGGTTGAAATAGGACCTGACCTTCTGTGCCCATAATTTTTGTTTTTTACCATATTGTCAAGATTTTCTGGATGATAGAAAAAAGCAGGCCTCCGGAGATGAGAAGGCCTGCTTTTGCTAAAGGAGATATATTTATGGATAGTCAAAGCAGTAAGCTGATACTGTTTGAGAGGGAACTAGGGGTATCCCTGCTGCTATCCTATGATGAAGCCTGGGCAGCAGCTATGCAGCTGTGATACAAAGCTCTGCCTTGGTCAGGCGGACATCCTGCCTAGCTGTGTAATATATGCTGGCACCGGGAAGGTGGCGCCAGCCTATCTACACAGTAAAGGGGTAAGGGTGTGAACAACAGGGTGGAAATAAAAAACGCCTGAGCATGAAAACGCGCACATCATGCTCAGACGCCATAGTCTGTATTGCCATATCCTGTTGACACATATAGAATATCACTGTCAGCAAGGAAAGTCAACGACTAGGAATATGTATACAGTATAACGAGGTGTCCGAAGTCCCGAAGTTCTATAGGTGGTGGGAGGTTGTACTAATGACAGGGTGGAGCTGGTGACAGGAGAGGTTAGGATGGTTCCGTATTGCGCTGGCGGAATACTCTGGGAGTACAGCCTCTATGTTGGCGAAAGGATTTGATAAAATGGCTGGGATTCATAAAGCCGCAGTTCATGCCTACTTCCAGAATGGAATCCGTAGAGCTGATGAGAAGCTCCTCTGCCACCTGTAGGCGGTAATTGTGCAGGTATTCCATAGGAGACATACCGAGGATGTCTTTGAAGCAGCGCTGGGCCTCTCTGACGCTGACACCGGCACTGGCGGCTATCTGCTGTAGGCTGATTTCCTCGTTGAAATGCCAATGGAGAAAATCCAGCATGGCCTGAAGCCTTTCTGTGCGGAGAGGTTTGGTGGCGGATTTGTAGGCCAGGGGCTTGTATTCCAGTAATAGATGAAGCAAGGCTTTGCTGACACAGTAGCGGATATCGTATTCATAGCCAGGCTGAGATGCCTCTGCGGCCTGAAAGGCGGTTTGGATGCACTGCAGTATTTGCTTATCAGTCTCCTGCCTGTGGGAGAGAAACTGACAGGGAAAGGTCTGATCGCTAATCAGGGGAGCAATGTATTTTTGATGGTAAATGGTGCCGACACCGCCGCTGACCAGCTCTGGATTGAAAATAATATAGCATACATGGCACAGCTCCTGTCCCTGGGCCTGATATCTGTGGAGGGCCTTGGTATTGACAAAAAATCCGTCTCCTGCTTCTAGTAGATAGCTTTGGCCGTTGCAATAGGCCTTGACCTGACCGGAGACTACGCATATTAGCTCCACATCCTTGTGCCAATGCCAATGGCAGCCATCAATGCCGCCCTTTTGCCAGTCGCTGATATAGACACTGCAGGGAAAAAGGGGAATTTCATGGCGTTGTTCTTTTTCTTTGTCGGCGGCAATCCGCATGGTGGTCATTTGGCGAATCATGGTTTTACCTCCCTTGGAAAATAGCCAAATCATGTGGTGGAATTTTGTTATGATTGGGGACTTGTTTTGTCATAATTATCTTGTTGTCGCTTGCTGTATACAATAAGCATAATTCATGGTAAAAAGTAGGAAAGCTGGCGCTTTTTGGATATTTTTTGGCGTAAGGATATTAGAAAAAATATCCCAAGGTTATTATAATATAACCATAAAGAGAAATAAAAAGCAAATAACACTCAAGACATCTTGCAGAGGTTTAGGATTGATTTTCAGACTGTAGGATGCTGGGTGAGAAATAGCTAGAGATTGAAAGGTGGTCATTATAATGAAAGCAATGTATAGACCTGTTGCAACTAATGGTATGGTAGAGGATGGATTTTTCTTTGATTCTTTGCCAAAGCTGGATGCAAGCGATACTGATTATTCCGTAAAGGTTATGGAAATGCGTGTTGCAGGCCTGATTGGCATGCTGGCTATGGGCGCATTAATCATCGCTATGTAATTTTGGTTCCTAACATTTTCCACAGGAAATGTTCTCTGTAGATACCACAGAGGCGGCTGTCCATATGGATGGCCGTTTTTTTTATGCTTTTTTTGAGATTAAATAACGAGGTGTCCGATGGCTGTGCAAAGGCAGTTTCTTTGCATAATGCAGGGGTTATAAAAAGGCGGTTATAGCGGTCAAACCGCTATAACCGCCAGGATGTGGGGTGTCAATTACATATTACATTAGATATCTAAGATATACATAAGCTGTGGACATGATAATGGAAAGAATCATGCAAGGGAAGGCTACCTTCATAAAGCCCAGGAAGGAAATCTGCTGTCCATGCTGAGCTGCCAGAGAAGCCACTACTACGTTGGCGCTGGCACCAATCAAGGTACCGTTGCCACCCAAGCAAGCGCCCAAAGCCAGAGACCACCACAGTGGATCCAGATTGGTAATACCCATAGCACCCATATCCTTAATCAAAGGAATCATGGTAGCTACGAATGGAATATTGTCTACAAAGGCAGAAGCAATAGCACTCATCCAGAGAATCAGGATGGCGGTGGACTCTACAGAGCCCTGAGTAATGGCCATAGCCTCAGCTGCCAGCATCTTGATAACGCCGGTTTCTACCAGAGCACCAACCAAAATGAACAGACCAGCAAAGAAGAAGATAGCCAGCCATTCGATTTTGCTCAGAACCTTGGCAATCTTTTCCTCGTCTCTAGTAAAGGTCAACAGTAACAGGAGACCTGCACCAAACATGGCTGCAGTAGCTGACTCCAGACCCAGAGCACCGTGGGCTACAAACAGGCTCATGGTGAGAACCAAAACGAAGAGACAACGCTTCAAAAGAGCAGGGTCAGTAATCTGCTTGGCAGGCTTGAGGCTCATAACCTTGGCCTGAAGCTCAGGAGTGGTATGAAGGCCTTTGCCATAGAGGAATTCCAGAATAAAGGTGGTTACTACGAAGATAACAGCTGCTGGGGCCGCCAGATTCAGGATAAAGTCCATAAAGCTAAGACCAACAGCAGAGCCAATCATAATATTCGGAGGGTCACCTACCAGAGTGGCGGTACCACCAATGTTGGAGGCCAAAATCTGTGCCATCAAGAAAGGTTTTACATCTACCTTCAACTGGGAAGTGATGCTAAAGGTTACAGGTACAGTCAAAAGCACTGTGGTTACATTGTCCAGCAGGGCAGAGCAGACTGCGGTCAGGGTAGCCAGAGCCAGCAACAGCTTCATAGGCTGTGCTTTTACCTTCTGGGCAGCCCAGATGGCCAAGAAATTGAACAAGCCAGTTTCTGCAGTGATATTTACGATAATCATCATACCCATCAGCAGGCCAAGGGTATTGAAGTCAATGTGATGAATGGCCACCTCCTGAGAGAGGATGCCAAACATAATCATAAGCATGGCTCCGAAGATACCTACGATGGTACGATGTACCTTCTCCGAGATAATCAGTGCATAGGCAACTAAAAAGATAGTTACCGCAGTAGTGGTAGCGTCAAACAATATAATGCCTCCTTTTGTTGGATTGGAAATGGGCTAATTACACAATACCCATACTCATGACCACTATCATAACAATTACGCAGATGAAATAGAAGGCCAGCCATGGCAGCACTGCGGCTCGCAGCAGCTTGCCCTCTGCACCCATCATACCTGTAGTAGCACAGGTTGCTACGATGTTGTTGATGCAGACCATGTTACCGATGGCACCGCCCTGATTCTGCAGAGCTACAATAACCAAATGTGGCAGGTTCAAAATGGTAGCAGTCTCAAACTGCAATGGGGTAAACATAATGTTGGAAACGGTGTTGGAGCCAAACATGAAGGCACCAATGGATCCGATCAATGGAGCTACATACAGGTAGTGAGCACCGGCCAAATCAGCCATGCCCTTGGCCATGGAAACCAGCATGGAATCAAAGCCGTTGATATTGGCATTGGAATAGCGGAACAGGTAAACCATAGCGAAGCCGAAGAGCAGGGCGATGGTAGCACCGAATACCTGATTGTAGGATTTGGAAACTACAGTCTTAATCTGGTCACCGCTTAGGCTGAACATAGCAAAGCCGATGATTACTACCAGAATGAATGGGAAGAGACCTGGGTTGTTCAGCCATTTCAGAGTGAAATCAGCACCAGCAACACCCATGATATTGGTAATTTCGATTTTTGGTACGCTCATATAAGGCTTGATGCCCAGCTGAGGAATACGGGTTGCTACCAGCCACAGGGTAACCAGCAGATATGGAGTCCAAGCCTTCAGCAAGGACATGGAGTGAGTGGTAGACTGGTCGCCAGAGGATTTGCTCTTTACTTCGCTGCCAGGGAAACGCCAGATGGTTTTTGGCATCAGGAAGCCGGATTTTGCAGCACCAATGGTTACGAAGATAGTTACGGCAGCTGCGGCCAAGGAGGTCAGCTCAGCACCAACGAACTTAGCAAAGGCCAGATAGAATACGGAGAATACAGCAGCGGTGAACAAGCAGAAAGGAATAACAGGGAATACATCAGAGAAGGACTTGTTCTTGCCATACTGCTTGGTCACAATACCTATAACCAACCAGATAATAACGAAGGCACCAACGGCCAAACCAATAGCAGAAACAAAGGACAGATCCTGTTTCCACAGATCCAGGTCAGTAACACCGAGAGCTGGCAGGGTATCTTTTAGAACCTCAGCAGCAGCATTGGTAGGTGTACCAGCGGCACCGAAGGATACAGGAGTGGAATCCAAAAGCAGACAGGCGATAGCTGCTGCCATAGGAGGTGCACCCAAGCCAATCAGCAAAGGAGCACAGATAGCAGGAGGAGTACCGAAGCCGGCAGCACCCTCAATAAAGGCAGAAAAAGCAAAGCCTACAATTACGATCTGAATACGGGAATCTTCGGTGATGCCATTGAACATGGCCTCGATACGGCGCATGGCACCAGCCTCATTCAGCATATTCATCAAAAGAATAGCACCGAAGATAATTAACAGAGTATCAATGGAACCAAGGAATCCGGTAATGGTATAGGCGACAATATGGCCGATGTCCATACCCCAATAAGTGAGTCCAATAAGAGCACAAACAGCCCAAGAAATAGGCAGAACCTTTTTGGCTGGAACGTTAAAGCCTACGGTGAGGATAATGGTGAGAATAATTGGAACGGCAGCTATTATAGCCAACATAAACATTCATCTCCTAACATTTCATTCACATTATAAACACATACACAGGATTGATATCTGACTCATTGCTGGTCAGCTTTTTACAAAAAATATCGAATCAATTGACCTAGGCTGTGGCCTCGTCCTCTGCGGCAATATCATTTTCGGCATTTGATTTGCATACCATAAAATCCTTTAGGAGGCTGAGATGCATGTACATATACATCTTGGCCAGATTGGAGTCTCCATCGATAATGGCCTGAAGGATTTTTTCATGATATTGCAGCGTATTGCTTTTCTTTTGCACATTCATGGTCAAGGCGATATTTTTGTATATAGAAGTAAAGAGAATATGAGTCAGATTGCTTATGACGCGGTTGCCGCTGGCTTCGGCAATCAGAGTGTGGAAGTTGCCATCCTCCTCAGCGTAGGAATCCCCATTTTCGATACACTGTTTGAGAGAATCGGTAAGCTCCTGCATCTTTTTCTTTTGCTCCGGTGTAGCGTGGATGGCGGCTAGAGCAGCAATGGAAGGCTCCAGCATCATGCGTACATCCAGCATATCAACTGCCAGCAGTTTGTCATCATAAATAAAAGTCAGTCCCAGAGGATCATCGGGTATACCCATATTCTGGGCGATAAAGGTACCAGAGCCCTGACGAGCTTCTAATATATTACGAGCAATAAGCACCTTGAAGGCATCTCGCAGTGTGCCTCGGCTTACCTTTAGTACAGTGGTAAATTCCGCCTCTGTAGGCAGCTGCTGTCCAGGCTGCATTTTGTTTGTTGTAATATATTCAATGATTCTTTCTGTAGTCTGCTCGACTAATGTCTTACCCCTTACCAACGCCATAGTAACAACCCTCTTTCAATCATTGAACAAATGTACAATACCATTTTTGACAAATTTGTCTAACAATATAGAATTCGTCAAAATCTTTAGCAGGTACTTCTATTGTACAAAACAATTTGAAATACTGCAAGAAAAAAATAAAAAAATAAATTTTTAATTTAAATGGGATAAACAATAGAGAAAAATACAATTTCACTGAATTATTTATCTTTATTATTGACAAATTTTGTCGTGTATGATTTAATAGATGTATAAAAAATTCATTGTACAAATTATACAAATTGTCTTTAGCAGGACGCGAATTTGTAGGGAAATTTGATGAAACAATGTCAACGTAGATTGCAATATGGAAGAAGTACAGCTTTTACTACTTTATATTACTGTACCGGACCATGAACCACCAGCAGCTTGGCAGGGCTTGACCTGTAACTGGCGTGCAGGCCCTTGAGCAAGGCTGTTAACGTGGGCAATCGAAATGTGTGAGTAAAAGGAGAGTTTTATATGGAAAAGGTTTGCCGTGATTGGGCAAAGCAGGCCTTTGGGGAAGGCCTTGTGAACGCCAAATACTGGGATGAGTTTGCAACCAACGCCCAGACCGCCGCTGCCGAGGTATACAAGGTGAAGGATTTCGCTGAGGGTGAGGCCAAGCTGAAGGAACTGCTGGCACAGTATGCACCAAAGGAAATTCTTGCTGTAGGTGGAGATGAGAATCCTGCCCTGAAGGGGATTTATGAGCGACTTGCTGGTTCAGGGGTGGATGTCTATACGGATAAATTTGATATTTATGATCATAGAGATTCTGGTGATGTGGGTATTTCCACTGCTGAGTTCTGTGTGGCTGAAACAGGAAGCCTTTGCGTAGACAATTATTCCTATGAGGCTCGTGTGACCAGCATGCTTCCTTTCGTAAATATCGTTTTCGTCAATGCGAATTACGTTGTTAAGGATGTAACAGTTGCTTGTCAGATTATCGCCAAGGTTTTCGATAAGGGCTATCTTGGCTTTGTTACCGGCCCAAGCCGCACCGCAGATATTGAGCGTGTCCTCAGTCTGGGTGTACATGGTCCTAACAAGCTGTTGATTATTGCTGTAGAAAACTTTGAGGGGGGGAGATAATCATGGCAGAAAGAAATCTGAAAAAGGAAATACAGGAAAAGCTTCAGGATGATATTATGCAGGGTGCTCTCTCCAAGTTTGCTGAGCAGTATCCAGGCTCCCGCCTGAATGCCTACAAGGATCAGGATATTGAAGGCCTCCGTGAGAATCTCCGGAAGATGAAGCATGATGCTGTGCTGCATATTGATCAGCTGGCCAATGAATTCCAGGCTAGTCTGGAAAAGCGGGGCACCAAGGTTTTCCGTGCTAAGGACGGTGATGAGGTAAAGAAAATCCTCATTGATATCTGCAAGGAAAACAATGTTAAGCGGGTAGTAAAATCCAAATCCATGGCTTCCGAAGAAATTCATATGAATGAATGCTTCACTGATAATGATATTCGGGTTAAGGAAACAGATTTGGGCGAGTGGATGATTGCTCTGGCAGGTCAGAAGCCTTCTCACATGGTTATGCCAGCCATCCATCTGAACCGTTATCAGTGCGCCAAGATGTTTGAGAAGGAAGTTGACCATGAGGTTCCTGGCGAGGATATTCCTAATATGATTCAGCTGGCTAGAAAGACTCTCCGTCAGGAGTTCCTGCAGGCTGATATGGGTGTAACTGGTGCCAACTTTGGTATTGCGGAGAACGGAGCTATTGGTTTGGTAACCAATGAGGGTAATGCTCGTCTGGTAACTACCCTGCCAAGAATCCATGTAGTGCTGATTGGTTATGAAAAGCTGATTCCTAAGACTGAGGATGCAGCCAGCATTCTGCGTCTCCTGCCTAGAAATGGTACCTGCCAGCGTATGACCAGCTATATGACCATGGTGGATGGTCCTACCAAGGTTATTTACAAGGATGAAAATGGCAGACATGTGGAGACTGACCGCAAGCAGTACGTAATCCTGCTGGATAATGGTCGTCTGGAGGCTGCCAAAGATCCTGTTTTGCAGCAGGCTTTCCAGTGCGTTCGCTGTGCTTCCTGTCTGAATGTATGCCCAATCTGGACCTTGGTAGGCGGTCATGTTTATGGCCATATCTACTCTGGCGGTATTGGTGCTATTCTGACTGGTCTTTTCAACGGTGTAGAGACTTTCCATCAGTTCAGTGATTTGTGTATTGGCTGCCGCAAGTGTGCCAGCATTTGCCCAGGCAAGATTCCTATTCCTGATCTGATTGACGAGCTGAGAGCACGTTATGTTAAGAAGTACGGTGCACCTGGCATGGATAAGACCATGTTTAATATGGTGCTGAATGATCGTGGTATGTTCCACAAGCTGCTGTTGAAGGCTGGTTCCATCGGATCTGCACCATTCAAGAAGGGCAAGTTTATCCGTCATCTGCCTCTCTTTATGGAGGAGCTGACCAAGGGACGCAGCTTGCCAACTATTGCGGATGAGTCCTTCCGTGATAGAGTGGAGCGTCTGAGCCGCAAGAATCCATCCAAGCCAAAGAAGAGAGTTGCATATTTCAGCGGCTGTAATATGGACTTTGTATTTGCAGATACCTCTGAGAACGTGGTGAAGGTATTGCAGAGTCTGGGCATGGAAGTTGTTTATCCTATGGAGCAGGCATGCTGCGGCAAGCCTATTCTGGGTATCGGCGATAGAGAGGCTGGTAAGGAAACTGCCAAGAAGAACATTGCTGCCTTCGAGAAGGTAAAGCCGGATGTTATTCTTTCTGCTTGCCCAACCTGTACCGAGACTCTTCATGAGACTTACATGAAGCTCTTTGAGAATGATCCTGAGTGGAAGTCCAGAGCAGCAGCTTTCTGCAGCAAGGTACGGGAGTTCTCCAGCTTTGTGGCTGAGGAGTACAAGAAGACCGGTCGTTTGGTTCATGCCAAGGGCGGCGAGAAGGTTACCTACCATGATTCCTGTCATATGAAGCGTGGCTTGGGTATCTTCGAGGAGCCTAGAGCTTTGATTGATGCAACTCCTGGCGTTGAGCTGGTAGAGATGCACAATTGCGACAAGTGCTGCGGTATGGCTGGTTCCTTCGGTATGAAGTATCAGGAAGTTTCCATTCCTATGCTGAATGAGAAGGTTAAGAATATCAAGGATACTGGTGCTACTACTGCTGTTGTAGCCTGCCCTGCCTGCATGATGCAGATTGGCGGTGGTCTTGATAAGGCAGAGACTGGTATTCAGACCAAGCATATCGCCGATGTGCTGGCAGAAAAACTGTAAGTGAAATTTTGATTCAAATGGGCCATCAGCTGCATTTTGGCGCTAGTGTGCTGCCTAAGGGGGCAGCTGATGGCATTGAATAGAAGAAGTGTTAAAAGAGCGATGCTATTGGGGGAAAGTTAGTATGGAAATTTTGGTTTGTATCAAGCAGGTTCCAGGCTCCAATAAAGTTGAAGTTGACCCTGTTACTGGTGTACTGAAGCGCAATGGTGCTGATAGCAAGATGAATCCTTATGATCTCTATGCACTGGAATGTGGTATGAAACTGAAGGAGCAGTATGGCGGCCGGGTAAGCGTTATTACCATGGGGCCTCCACCAGCCACTGCCGTAATCAAAGAGGCTTTTGCTATGGGAGCTGATGAGGGTACGCTTCTGTCTGATAGAGCCTTTGGCGGTGCCGATGTATTGGCTACCAGCTATACTTTGGCACAGGGTATCAAGAAAATGGGCAAATTTGATGTGATTATCTGCGGTCTCCAGACTACAGATGGTGATACTGCTCAGGTTGGCCCAGAGATTTCTGAGGTACTGGATATTCCTTGCGTATGTAATGTAGCCAAAATCGACAAGGTAGAGGACAATAATATTTATGTTGATATGGAGATGGCCAATGAGTTTGAGCAGCTGAAGGTTCAGTTCCCATGCCTTATTACCGTCAAGAAGGATATCAACCAGCCTAGACTTCCATCCTACAAGCTGAAGAAGGCAACCGAGAAAAAGGAGATTGCTGTATATAGCTTTAAGGATATGGATGATCAGGAGAAGAAGCATTATGGACTTTCTGGTTCTCCAACTCAGGTTCAGCGTATCTTCCCACCAGTTTCTGACAAGGAACAGGAAACCTGGGAGGGCAGCGGTCAGGAAATGGCAGATAAGCTCTTTGGTAAGCTGAAGCAGTTGAAGTTTATTTCCTAAGAACGGATTGTAGGAAAAGTGTGTATTGAATGACCAGAAAAGGAGATAATGCGAAATGGGAAAACTGATAGTTCATCAGGACAAAGTAACTGATATAGCTGCCATGGTTGCCCTTTGCCCATTCAAGGCTCTGGAGGACAACGACGGTAAGCTGGAAATAAATGCTGCTTGTAAGCTTTGCAAGCTCTGTGTAAAGAAAGGTCAGCCTGGTGCTGTAGAATTCGTAGAGGAAGAGGAAGGCCCACAGATAGACAAGAGTCTGTGGAAGGGTATCACCGTTTATGTAGACCATGTAGAGGGTGATATTCATCCTGTAACTTTGGAGCTTTTGGGCAAGGCTAGAGAGCTGGCTGACAAGATTGGCCACCCTGTACAGGCTTTGTTCCTGGGCAGCGGGATTGGCGACAAGGCTCACGAGTTGCTGCATTATGGTGTAGACCAGGTATATGTAGTAGATAGCCCTGAGCTGTTGGATTTCAAGATTGAAAGCTATGCTGCAGCCTTTGAAGCCTATATCAATCAGATAAAGCCTTCTGCTATTTTGGTAGGTGCTACCTCTGTAGGCCGTCAGCTGGCTCCAAGAGTGGCAGCTCGGTTCAAGACTGGTCTGACTGCTGACTGCACCATTTTGGATATCCATGAAAATACTGATTTGGTACAGATTCGCCCTGCTTTCGGCGGTAATATTATGGCGGAGATTCTTACTACGAGAACTCGTCCGCAGATGGCTACTGTTCGCTATAAGGTAATGAATGCCCCAGAGCGTTCTGAGGAGGCCAAGGGTGAGATTATTCCTTTGGATGTGCCTGCTGACAAGCTGAAGGCTCGTATGGAAGTGCTGGGCATCATCAAGAAGGAAAAGCAGAAGACCATTGAGAATGCTGAAGTGCTGGTAGTAGCTGGCCGTGGCATCAAGAAGGTTGAGGATCTGGCTATGATTCGCGAGCTGGCTGACCTTTTGGGCGGCGATGTAGCTTGCACTAGACCTTTGTGCGAAGCTGGCTGGATGGAAGCAGCTCACCAGATTGGTTTGTCTGGTCGTACTGTTCGTCCAAAGCTGATTATTACCTGTGGTGTAGCTGGTGCCATTCAGTTTGTGGCAGGTATGAATAATTCTGAGCAGGTAGTGGCCATTAATTCCGACCCTGAGGCAGCTATCTTCAAGGTAGCAAATTATGCTTTGGTGGGAGATATCTATGAAATTATTCCACAGCTGATTGAGAATATTAAGCAGGGAGGTACCTTGGCATGAGCGAATACAAGAAACTTACGGAAGCTGATTTAGAAGAAATCGCAAAGATCGTTCCTAGAGACCGTATTCTCTGGGCCGATGAAATAAATGAGGAATACAGCCACGATGAGCTGAGTGCTACTCCTTCCTATCCAGATTTGGTAGTACGGGCTACCTCTGCTGAGGAAATTTCCAAGGTATTGAAATATGCCAATCAGGAGCATATTGCGGTAACTCCTCGTGGTGCAGGTACTGGCCTGGTTGGTGCTTCTGTAGCTGTAGAGCATGGTATTATGATGGATACCACTCTGATGAATCACTTTTTGGAGCTGGACGAGGAGAATTTGACTCTGACTCTGGAGCCAGGCGTATTGCTGATGGAGATTTATCAGTATGTAGAGCCTAAGGGCTTGTTCTACCCACCTGATCCAGGTGAGAAAACCGCTACTATTGGTGGTAATATCAGCACCAATGCTGGCGGCATGAGAGCTGTAAAATACGGTGTAACTCGTGACTTCGTTCGTGGTTTGGAGGTTGTTCTGGCTGACGGCACCATTTTGGAGCTGGGCGGCAAGGTTGTAAAGAACAGCTCCGGCTATGATTTGAAGGATTTGATTATTGGTTCTGAGGGTACCTTGGCCTTTATTACCAAGGCTGTACTGAAGCTGCTGCCTCTGCCTCAGAAGGCTGTCAGCCTGCTGGTACCATTCCCTAGCTTGGCACAGGCCATCGGCACTGTACCATTGATTGTTAAGTCCAAGGCTATTCCTACTGCTATTGAGTTCATGGAGCGTGAAGTTATCATGGACGCAGAGAATTTCTTGGGCCAGAGCTTCCCAGACAATCAGGCTGATGCCTATCTGTTGTTGAAGTTCGATGGCGATACTGCTGAAGATATTGCCAAGGCTTATGATGGCGTGGCTCAGATTTGCTTGGAGCAGGGTGCTTATGACGTATTGATTGCCGATACTGACGAGCGTTCCGATGCTATCTGGAAGACCAGAGGCTCCTTCCTGCAGGCCATCAGCGGTTCCACTACCATGATGGATGAGGTTGACGTAGTTGTACCTCGTAATCGTGTTAATGAATTTGTAGAGTTCGTACATGATTTGCAGGATGAAATGCATATCCGCATCAAGAGCTTTGGTCATGCTGGCGACGGCAATCTCCATGTATATATTCTCCGTGATGATCTGGATGAGGATGAGTGGCACAGAATGTTGGAAGCTACCATGGAGAAGATGTATGAAAAGGCCCGCACCATGGATGGCCAGGTATCTGGTGAGCATGGTATCGGCTTGGCCAAGAAGCCATATCTGAAGGAGTCCCTGGATCCTGCTGCTATTGCTGTTATGCAGGGCATCAAGAAGGCCTTCGATCCTAACAATATTCTTAATCCACGTAAGGTTTGCTTTGACTAATCAGTCAAGAGCCTTTCTATAAAAACTCCCTATAACCCTGACAAAAAAATGAATTGCACTCTGGATTCCACCCCGATTCCAGGGTGCTTTTCATTTGGTTGAGAATTGCAGAATATGCGTGGTAAGGTTGGGAACAAAATGAAAAATATTCATAGAACTTCAGAGCTTATAAAAACGGTTTTAGAGAAAAAATGAGTAACTTTTGAAACAATTTGTACACAATATACCAATGTTTTCAGAAAAAATTCATGAAAACTTTACAGAAACTGTTCAAAAAACTATTTACAAAGAAACAAGCATGATATATAATATGCCCATATTCCGCAAAGGAGGGGATAAAATGATTGAATCATTTGTAAATATTGAGTCCGCCAGCCAGTTGGCTGGGAATGTACCTTTTCTGAATTTCGTTCAAGGAGATGATAGAGTTACTTCCTGCTCTGAGATTCAGGATGGCCATGATTGTGCTATTACCGTAAGATGCAAGAATATGTCAGCCTTAGAGGAATTAACTAAAGTGTTGAAGGATAAATGTGATATCCTTAACGTAAACCACAATGTGATTGTAAGTCAATAAGCGTAATGAGGAGAGCCAGGTTGGAGACAGCCTGGCTTTTTACTTTGCCTAAAAGAAAATAGAGAGGCATTTTATTTACTTATTAACGGTGTTATAATGTATACAAAAATAAATTTTTGTTGGTAGAAATTTTTCCATATGTTATACTATTAGAGTTTTGAACAAAAGGAATGAGGTATATATGGAGCATAAAAAAGGACATAGAAAAAAGCGGGAGGGAAGACCTGATGGCCGTGAGCCGGAGCAGCTTCGCCCCTGTCGCATACATAGACATTTTCAGCAGGGACCTGCGGCCTCTGTTTTGATTGAAATGGGCAATACCAAGGTTATCTGTGCGGCTACCATTGAGGAAAGGGTGCCAGTGTTTCTCAGAGGCACTGGAGAAGGGTGGTTGAAGGCAGAATATTCCCTTTTGCCAAGCGCTACCTCCACTAGAACCCCAAGAGAATCTACCAGAGGCAAGCAGAGTGGCCGTACCCAGGAGATTCAGCGGTTGATTGGCCGCAGCCTGCGTTCAGTGATGGATTTGAAGGCTCTAGGGGAGCGGACGGTGATTATTGACTGTGATGTTATTCAGGCCGATGGAGGCACACGGACTGCTTCTATTACGGGAGCCTTTATTGCACTGGTGGAGGCCTGTGAAACTATTTACGATGGCAAAAAGCCTTTTCCTGTGAAGGATTTTTTGGCGGCTATCAGCGTAGGTATTTCCCCAGAGGGAAAGGCACTGCTGGATGTGTGCTATGAGGAGGATTCAACTGGTGTAGTGGATATGAATGTGGTGCGTACTGGTGAGGGAAATTATGTAGAAATTCAGGGAACTGGTGAGGGGAGACCTTTTAGTCCTCAGGAGCTGACTCAGCTTTTGGCCCTGGCAGCCAAGGGTACCGATGAATTGATTTCCTATGAGAAGGATGTGCTGGGCGGCGTGCTGGTTTGGCGTGTAGGCCGGGAATAATTTATATGGAAGTAAAGGATGGCAGATATGGCAAAAAAAATTGTAATTGCTACTGGCAATCAGGGCAAGGTGCGGGAAATGAAGCATGCCTTTCAGGATTTGGATGTGGAGTTGGTGTCTCTCAAGGAACTGTCAGAAAAATATCCTGAGCCTGTGGAGGATGGGGATAGTTTTCAGGCTAATTCCTTGCTGAAGGCTTCCTATTATTGTCAGAAAACAGGTCTGGCTTGCCTTGCTGATGATTCTGGCCTAGAGGTGGAGGCTCTGGGTGGGGCACCTGGTATTTATTCGGCCCGCTATGCTGGGGAAAATGCCACCGATGAGGAGAATAATGCCAAGCTGGGGGCTGAATTGCAGAATCTAGGCTTGGACAGTTCTCCAGCGGCCTATAGATGTGCCCTGACCTTTGTAGATACCAATGGCCAGCAGTTATTTGCTGAGGGTAGCTGTCCCGGGGAGATTCGTTTGGAGGCTAGAGGTCAGAATGGCTTTGGCTATGATCCATATTTTTATGTAGGAAATAAAACCATGGCGGAAATGACCTTGGCGGAAAAGCAGGCCATCAGCCATCGTGGCAAGGCTATTGAGGAAATGAATAATCTTTTGGGGGCTTATATATGAGAATTGGTATTATGAGTGATAGTCATGGCAATACCAATGCTATTGACCAGGCGGTAAAGGCAGCAGGTGAAATAGATTTTTGGCTTCATGCAGGAGATTTAATCACCGATGCCGAATATTTACGTATGGCCTATGATGCAGAGGTAGTTAATGTGGCTGGCAATTGCGACTGGGGCCGTGGCGGTGCCGAGGATGAGGAAATGGTAACGGCGGCAGGCAGCAAAATCTTTTTGACCCACGGACATCTCTATGGTGTTAAGAGCAATCCGGCTAATTTTTTGCTGGCGGTGCGGGAAAAAGGAGCCAATATTGGGGTTTTTGGCCATACTCATGTGGCGTTCATAAAAAAAATTAATGGTATTTTGTTGATTAATCCGGGGAGTTTATCGTACCCACGAGATGGCAAAGGCCAATCCTTCATGGTTTTGGAGCTGGCGGAGGGCAAGGAGCCGGAAATATATCATTACCATTTGCAAAAATAAAATGAAAGTATGTACATGACTTTGTGAACATAAATTAAAAAATTCGTTGGACGAATTAACAATTCTAAGCGAAGTCAACTGAGAAAAAAGGTGAATCGGATTCATATTGCAAATAGCTAAAACCCTTGCGGTTATTGGCTTGAAAGCAGTTTGAAAATATGCTATCATTAGATAGCGAATGTAATTTATTATATATTTTTGGGGAGGGTTTAATTTGCGTACAATTAATGTAGAGCAGATTACTGCTGAAGTAGCGCAGATGTGCAAGGAAGCTGCCTATTATTTGCCAAAAGATGTGTATGAGGCATTGAAAAAGGGCAGAGAGACTGAAGAATCTCCTGTAGGTCAGGTTGTTCTTGATCAGATTATCAAAAACTCCGAGATCGCTCGTGCGGAGGATCGTCCAATCTGTCAGGATACTGGTATGACCATTATCTTCTTGGAGGTAGGTCAGGATCTGCATCTGGAGGGTGGCGACCTTACTGAAGCTATTAACGCTGGTGTGGCTAAGGGCTATACTGAGGGGTATCTCCGCAAGTCCGTTGTAGCTGAGCCTTTGTTCAACCGTGTAAACACCCAGAACAATACTCCTGCTATCATTTACACCAAGATCGTTCCTGGTGATCAGCTGAGAATTGAGCTGACCTGCAAGGGCTTTGGTTCCGAGAACAAGGGCGGCATCAAGATGCTGGTTCCTGCTGATGGCGTAGAGGGTGTTAAGAAGGCTGTTTTGGATATTATCCAGCATGCAAGCTGCAACCCATGCCCACCAATGGTTGTTGGTGTAGGTATCGGTGGTACTATGGATCAGGCTGCATATCTGTCCAAGCGTGCTCTGATGCGCAACATTACTGTTCGTAATGAGCATCCTGATTATGCAAATCTGGAGAATGAGCTTCTGGAGATGATTAACAAGACTGGTATCGGACCTCAGCTGGGCGGCACTACTTCTGCTCTGGCTGTAAATATCGAGTGGGGTCCTACCCATATCGCCGGCCTGCCTGTTGCAGTAACTATCTGCTGCCATGCTTGCCGTCATGCTGTCCGTGTACTGTGATTTAGGAGGTCTTGATAATGGCTGAAACTATTCGTTTAACTACCCCTCTGACTGAGGAAAAGTCCCGCACTCTGCGTGCAGGCGACAGCGTATTGATTACTGGTACTATCTACAGTGCCCGTGATGCTGCACACAAGGTTATGACTGAGGCTCTGGCTCGTGGCGAGGAGCTGCCAATTGATTGGCACAACCAGATTGTTTATTATCTGGGACCTACTCCTGCTAAGCCAGGTGATCCAATCGGCTCCTGCGGTCCTACTACTGCTGGCCGTATGGATGCTTATACTCCTACTATGCTGGATCAGGGTATCAAGGGTATGATCGGCAAGGGCTCCCGTGCTCCTGAGGTTATTGAGTCCATGAAGAAGAACGGCGTTACTTATTTTGCTGCTGTTGGCGGTGCTGCTGCTCTGATTGCCAAGTCCGTAAAGAAGTACACTGTTATTGCTTATCCTGAGCTGGGCCCTGAGGCTTTGGCAGCTCTGGAGGTTGTAGATTTCCCTGCAATCGTTGTAATCGATTCTGAGGGCAATAATTTCTACGAGATGGGTCAGGCTCCATATCGTAGATTATAATTGCGCACCGGAGGCTCTGTCAGGGGTAACTGATTATTCCTCCAAGGCGTACAATTACTTTCCATAGGAAAGAATATATTTAGGAGGTCTAGAATGATTAACGTATCTTTTTATCTGCGCCGTTTACATTCCCTTTGCGGTCTGCTTTTACTGGGCGGCGTGCTGATTGAGCATTTGCTGACAAATGCTTCAGCTATGGGTGGTCCTGAGGTTTTCAACCAGGGTCTGGAGATGATGGAGCTGATTCCACCACCAATTTTCCTGGGTATTGAAATCTGCTTGTATGCTGTACCTATTTTGTTCCATGGTATTTATGGTATTGTTATTGCCCTGGATGCTAAGAACAACACTGGCGGCTATGGCTATTCCCGTAACTGGAAGTTTGCTCTCCAGCGCTATACTGCTTGGTATCTGGTAGCTTTCCTCATCTGGCATGTTGGCTATCTCCGTATCTACCTGAAGGGTATTATGGGCGAGCACATCAGCTATGGTCTGGTTCAGAGTGTTCTGTCCAACCCTGTTGTATTTGTACTGTATGCTCTGGGTATGTTTGCTGCAATCTTCCATTTCTGCAATGGTATCACTACTTTCTGCATGACCTGGGGTATTGCAAAGGGTCCTCGTGCTCAGCGTGTAGTTGACAAGATGGCTATGGGTCTTTGCGCTTTGATGTGCCTGCTGACTCTGGCTTTCATGTTCTCCTACTTTGCATAAGCAGGACATTTTCGTAGTTAAAAATATTGTATAAGGAGAGAAACTACGTGGCTAAAAATAAGATTATTGTAGTTGGTGGCGGTCTTTCTGGTTTGATGGCTACCCTTAAAATTTGTGAAGCTGGCGGCGAAGTAGACCTGTTCTCTTACTGCCCAGTAAAGCGTTCTCACTCCCTCTGTGCTCAGGGCGGCATCAATGCCTGCATGGACACCAAGGGTGAGCATGACTCCATTTATGAGCATTTTGATGATACCGTATATGGCGGTGACTTCCTGGCTGACCAGCTGGCTGTAAAGGGCATGGTTGAGGCAGCTCCAAAGCTCATTAAGATGTTCGATCGTATGGGTGTACCTTTCACTCGTACTCCAGAAGGCGTTCTTGACCTGCGTAACTTCGGTGGTCAGAAGAATAAGCGTACCTGCTTTGCTGGTTCCACTACTGGTCAGCAGCTGCTGTATGCTCTGGACGAGCAGGTTCGTCGCTGGGAAGTTAAGGGCGGCGTAACCAAGTATGAGTTCTGGGAATTCATCAAAATCATTAAGAACAAGGATGGCATCTGCCGTGGTATCGTAGCTCAGAGCATGAACTCCATGGAGATAAAGGCTTTCCCTGCTGATGTTGTTATTCTGGCAACTGGTGGCCCTGGTCAGGTATTTGGCCGCTGCACCGCTTCCACTATTTGTAATGGTTCTGCTGTATCTGCTGTATATCAGCAGGGTGCAGCTATTGGTAACCCTGAGTTTATCCAGATTCATCCTACCGCTATCCCAGGCTCTGACAAGAACCGTCTGATGTCTGAGGCATGCCGTGGTGAGGGTGGCCGTGTGTGGGTTTACAAGGATGGCAAGCCTTGGTATTTCTTGGAGGAAATGTACCCTGCATATGGTAACCTGGTTCCTCGTGACGTTGCATCCCGTGCTATTTTCAAGGTTTGCGACCACATGCATCTGGGTATCAATAACGAGCGTCGTGTATATCTGGATCTGTCCCATATTCCTGCAGATTATCTGGAGCGCAAGCTGGGCGGTATCATCGAGATCTACACTGAGTTCGTAGGTAAGGATCCTCGTAAGGTTCCTATGGAGATTTTCCCTTCCGTTCATTATTCCATGGGCGGTATCTATGTAGATAGAAAGCATTTCACCACTATTCCTGGCCTGATGGCTTCTGGTGAGTGCGACCATCAGTACCACGGTGCAAACCGTCTGGGTGCTAACTCTCTGCTGTCTGCTGCATATTCCGGTACTGTATCTGGCCCTGAGGCTATGAAGTATTGCAAGGAAGGCAAGCAGGGCGCAGCTCTGACCGATGCTGAGCTGGAGGCAGCTCGCAAGGAGGTTCAGGCTGAGTATGACAAGATTCGCCAGATGAATGGTCCTGAGAATGCTCATAAGCTGCATCAGGAAATGGGCGATATCATGTATGACTATGTATCTATCGAGCGTGATAACAATGGTTTGGATAAGTGTCTCGTAGAGCTGAAGAAGATTCTGAAGCGTTGGGACAATATCGGTCTGACTGACCATGGCAACTGGGCTAACCAGGAGGCTATGTTTGTTCGCCAGCTCCGCAATATGATTCTTTATGCAATGGCTATTACCAAGGCTGCTCGTTGCCGTGATGAGTCTCGTGGTGCTCATGCCAAGATCGTTCTGAAGAGCGATTATGATGCTATGACTGCTGAGCAGAAGGAGAAGCTGGTAGGCGTTGAGAACATCAAGTTCGCAGCTGATGGCCGCGGCCATGATGTTGATGATGAGCTGGTATTCTTCAAGCGTGATGACTCCAGATTCATGAAGACCACAGTTATTAACTATGATCCTGCAACTGAAGAGCCAATCGTAAAATATGAGGAGTTCGAGCATTCTCTCATCAAGGCTCGTCCTCGTAACTACGCTGTTGCGAAGAAGGAATAAGAGGAGGACAAAGTAGAATGGCAGAACAGAAGAAAACAGTTACTTTTATCATTGAGCGTCAGGACAGCCCTACCAGCGCACCTTATACTCAGGAATTCGAGATTCCTTATCGTCCTGCTCTTAATGTTGTTGCCTCCCTTATGGAGATTCAGAAGAATCCTGTAACTAAGGATGGCAAGAAGGTTGCTCCTGTAACTTGGGAATGCAACTGCTTGGAGAAGGTTTGCGGTGCCTGCATGATGGTTATCAATGGCAAGGCTCGTCAGGCTTGCTGCGCTCTGATTGATGAGCTGGAGCAGCCAATCCATCTTGCTCCTGCAAGAACCTTCCCTGTAATCCGTGACCTGCTGATTGACCGCTCCGTAATGTTCGAGAGCTTGAAGCGTGTACAGGCATGGGTTGAGGTTGATGGCAGCTGGGAGGTTAAGGATGCTCCTATTCAGAATCCTTATACCGCTACCACTGCATATGAGATTTCTCACTGCATGACCTGCGGATGTTGCCTGGAGGCTTGCCCTAATGTTGGCCCACAGTCTGACTTTATCGGTGCATCTCCATCCGTTCAGGCATACCTGTTCAACCTGCATCCACTTGGAAAGTTCGACAAGGAGAAGCGCCTGAATGCTCTTATGGGCAAGGGCGGTATTACCGGTTGCGGTAACTCCCAGAACTGCGTTGAGGTTTGCCCTAAGAACATCAAGCTGACCACTTATCTGGCTCAGTTGAACCGTGATGTTAATAAGCAGGCCCTGAAGAATATTTTCAACAAATAATTCTAGACCTAAATTTGAGCCCTCTGGCATTGTCAGAGGGTTCTTTTTTGTGTAGAATATAGGTTGAAGGTAAATAAAGCTTTTGATTGTTCCATGAGAGGATGGTTTGAATATGTCTACGATTCCTACAGGATATACCACGGAAATGGGGAAAAAGATGCGGAGTATGCCGGAGATTCATGCTCGGTATGAGAAATGCCGTCAGAGATATAAGGAGATGCGTGGCACTGGGGCGGAGTTCCGGGAGCAGCGGGCCATGATTTTTGGTGAGCTGAAAACCCTAGGCTGGGTACTGGGGAAATCCGATCAGCAGATTAATCGGGAAGCTAATTCCTGAGGGTTATGATTTTTTAAATTGTAGATTTATGCGGGGACATATATGAAGATAATGGCCCTGATATAGACATGTTATTGATAGTGAAGGGAATTTTTTATGCAGATTAATGATATTGTACATGGTTTTAGATTGGTAAGAAGGGAGGAGGTGAAGGAGACAGCTTCCACAGCTTATGAGTTCCACCATGAAAAGAGCGGTGCTCGTTTGTTGTATCTTCAGAATAAGGATGATAATAAGGTATTTTCTATTTCCTTTAGAACTCCTCCAGAGGATGATACCGGTGTACCTCATATTATTGAACATTCTACCCTGTGCGGTTCCCGGAAGTTTCCTTTGAAGGAGCCTTTCGTGGAGCTGGTAAAGGGTTCTTTGAATACCTTTTTGAATGCTATGACCTATCCGGATAAGACCATGTATCCAGTGGCCAGTTGTAATGACAAGGATTTCCACAATCTGATGGATGTATATCTGGATGCAGTATTTTATCCTGCTATTTATAATCAGCCGGAGATTCTTATGCAGGAGGGCTGGCATTATGAAATCGAGAAGCCAGAGGAGCCTTTGCGTTATAGCGGTGTAGTATATAATGAAATGAAGGGGGCTTTGTCCTCACCAGAGGATTTGCTGGAAAATCAGGTGATGAAGGCCCTGTTCCCAGATAATACCTATGCCTGTGAATCCGGTGGCAATCCTGCGGCTATTCCACAGCTTACCTATGAGCAGTTTATTGATTTCCACAAGAAATATTATGCTCCATCCAATAGCTATATTTATCTTTATGGTGATATGGATATTGAGGAAAAGCTGGCTTTTATCAACGATGAATATCTCAGCCATTTTGATGTGGTGGAAGTGGATTCCCATATTCCTCTCCAGGAGGGCTTTGGTCATTTGAAGGAGATTCAGGCTGTCTACCCTATTGGGGAGGAGGAAAGCACTGAGGCCAAGACCTTCCTGAGCTACAATCTGGTTATGGCCAAGGCTGGGGACCATGAGCTGATAAATGCCTTGCAGCTTTTGGAACAGGCTTTGCTGAAAACACCGGCCGCTCCTTTGCGGAAGGCCTTGATAGATGCTGGTATCGGTATGGATGTTTCCTCTCATTTGGAAGTCAATGTGCATCAGCCATATTTGACCATTACCGTTAATGGGGCAGAGGCTGATAAGCTGGAGCTGTTCAAGGAGGTTATTCACGATACCTTGACTGATTTGGTGGAAAATGGTATCAATCGGGACAGCCTGGAGGCAGCTCTGAATCTTTTTGAGTTCCAGCTGCGGGAGGCAGATTTTGGCTCCTATCCTAAGGGGTTGATTTATAATATCAGCCTGATGACCAATTGGCTTTATGATCAGGATCCTTTGGCCAAGCTGAGATACGAGCAGGATATTGTGGATTTGCGGGAAAAGCTGCAGGGGAATTACTATGAGGAATTGTTGAGAAAATATTTCTTGGATAATACCTTCGGGGCTGTGGTTATGATGTCTCCTAGCAAGGAAATGGCGAAAAAGCAGGAGCAGGAGCTGGCAGAAAAGCTGGCTGCTATCAAGGAGGCCATGACTGCTGAGGAACTGCAGCAGGTTATTGAGGAAACAGCTAAATTGAAGCTGCGGCAGCAGACGCCGGATTCTCCGGAGGCTTTGGCTACTATTCCACTGCTGAAGATAGAGGATATTGAACCTAATGCCAAGAAGATTCCTTTGGTGGAAAAGGCGATTAATGGGGTTAAGGTGCTGTATACCCCAGCAGATACCAATGGCATTGCTTATTTGAATCTTTATTTCCGGGCGGATGTACTGCCTCAGGAGCTGATTCCTTATGCCTATATCTATTGCGATATTCTGGGCTTGGTAGATACGGAAAATACCAGCTATGAGGATATGACCAATAGGGTAAACCTCAATACTGGCGGCATTAGCTTTGATATTGTTAATTTTACCAGAAGCGGTGAGGCAGATTCCATGGCCCCTTATTTCAAGGCGACAGCCAAGGCTTTTGCTCGCAAGCTGCCAGAGCTAGTGGATATTCTCAGGGAGATTCTTTTGACCAGCCAATATGAGGATAAAAAGCGTATTTTGGAGCTTTTACAGCAGGATAGGTCTGAAATGGAGCTGAATATGCTGCAATCCTCTGTGCAGGTGGCTCTAGCTCGTTTGAATTCCTTTATTTCCAAGGCTGGTGCCTATAATGAAATCGGTGAGTTGTCTCTGTACCCTGTGGTGAAGAAGCTGACAGATGAGTTTGAGGAAAATGTAGAGGATTTCTGCAGCAAGCTGGAGCAGGTGGGGAATTTGCTCTTTAGCAGCCAGGATATGGTGGTGGGTATCACCTTGGAGGAAAGTCTCTACAGTAAATTTGCTGAGGATATGGTACCTTTGTTGGAGGCTTTGCAGGCTAGAGAGGCTGGTCAAACCGCAAAGCGGCAGGATTATATTTTGCCAGTGGAGAGCCAGCAGGAGGCATTGCTGTCCTCTAGTCAGGTGCAGTATGTGGCCAAGGGTGCTAATCTCTACAAGCTGGGCTATGAGATGACAGGAGCCTATCAGGTGTTGGATATGCTGCTGCGGTATGAATATTTCTGGCTCAAGATTCGGGTGCAGGGTGGTGCCTATGGTGCTATGACTAGATTTAATCTGGATGGGGATATGATGTTTGTGTCCTATCGGGATCCAAATCTGGCAGAAACCATTAAGGTATTTGATGAAACGGCTGATTTCCTGAGGGGCTTTGAGGCTTCGGATCGGGAAATGACCAAATATATTATTGGTACCATGAGCGGGGTGGATAGCCCTATGACTCCAAGACTTTTGGGCAATAGTGCTCAGCGTCTGTATTTCCGGGGGATTACCTATGAGGAAAGACAGAAGCGTCGTCAGGAGCTTCTGCATACCACTGTGGAGGATATCCGCAATTTGGCACCGGCTATTGAGGCCTGCATGCAGGAGAATAATCTCTGCGTATTTGGCAATGCTGGGGTGATTCGGGCCAATGAGGAGCTGTTCCAGAAGCTGACTCCTGTTATGGATTAATACCTCTTGACTTTGGTTCTGGTAAATGTGATAATTGAAGGTAATATATGTCGATTAGGAGGAGTTCTTTTGAAGGATGTAATTTTCAAGGGTGCTGGTGTAGCCATTATCACCCCTTATACAGAGGATGGCATAAATTTTGAGGAATTGGGCCGGATTATTGAGGACCAGATTGCTGGCGGCACAGATGCCATTATTATTACTGGTACTACTGGTGAATCTGCTACCATGACTGATGATGAGCACAAGGCTGCTATTAAATATGCTGTGGACAAGGTTGCTGGTCGTATTCCTGTTATTGCTGGTACTGGCTCCAATGAGACTGATTATGCTGTGAAGCTGTCTGTTTATGCTGAGCAGGTTGGTGCAGACGCCCTGCTGGTGGTAACACCTTATTATAACAAGTGCACCCAGAAGGGCTTGGTAAAGCATTTTACCACTATTGCGGATGCAGTAAATATTCCTATTATTCTGTACAATGTACCATCCCGTACTGGTGTAAATATTCAGATTCCTACCTTTGTAGAGCTGGCTAAGCATCCAAGGATTGTGGCTGTTAAGGAGGCTAGCGGTGATCTGAGTGCGGTAGCTAAGATTCGTCATGCCTGTGGTGATGAGCTGGCAATTTATTCTGGTAATGATGATCAGATTGTGCCTATTCTGTCTCTGGGGGGCTACGGTGTAATTTCCGTATTGTCCAATGTGGCTCCGGCTATGGCTCATAATATTTGCCAGAATTATTTTGATGGCAAGGTAAAGGAAGCATCTGATATGCAGATTGGGGCTATTGATTTGATTGATGCTTTGTTCTGCGAAGTAAATCCTATTCCTGTAAAGGTTGCTATGCGCAAGCTGGGCTATGCAGCTGGGCCATTGCGTCTGCCTCTTACTGAGATGGAGCCAGAGCATGAGCAGCAGCTGGAAAAGGCTTTGAAGGCTCATGGCCTGATGGCTTGATAGCTGGTTAGCTTGATGGAGGGCTGCGTCCAGGAATATTGAGATTGTGGCTCTGAGTGATCTTGTAAGTTTTGGTAAGCGAAGAAGCTGATTCTGTGAATAAGCGCAGGATCAGCTTTTTTTAGAATGAGGTTGAGGGTATGAGAGGCGTATTTGATATTATTGGGCCGGTGATGATTGGTCCCTCTAGCTCCCATACAGCTGGAGCGGCCAGATTGGGGTTGATGGCAGGGAAGATTCTGGGGGAAAGGGCAGTGCGGGCAGAAATTTTGCTCCATGGCTCCTTTGCTCAGACCTATCGGGGGCATGGTACGGACAAGGCTCTAATCGGGGGAATTATGGGTTTCGGCCCAGAGGATATGCGGCTGAGGGAGGCTTTGACTCTGGCTCAGGAGGCTGGGCTGGTCTATAGCTTTGCTCCTGTGGATATACCGGAGGCTCACCCTAATACGGCTGTTATTAAGCTGACTGGCGAAAAAGGCCGGGTGATTCAGATTGAGGGGGCTTCTGTAGGGGGAGGCAATATTCGCATTACCAAAATCGGGGATTTTGATGTGGATTTGACGGGGCAATATCCAGCTTTGATTATTGTGCACAAGGATCGGCCGGGAGTGGTGAATGGAGTAACCTCTATTTTGGCTCGCTACAAGATTAATATTGCCTATATGAGAGTTTCCCGCAAAATGCGAGGTCAGGAGGCTTTGATGATTGTGGAAACCGACGATGAATTGTCAACTGAAGTGGTGGAGGATTGTTGTGAAATTCCACGGCTTTTGACAGCCTTTGCTATACCGGCTATTGGGGGAGGCAGTACCATATGATTAATTTTAATTCCATAGAGGAGCTGGTGAAGCTGGCTCAGAAGAGGCAGTGCCCTATTAGTCAGATTGTGATAGACTGGGAGGCTGAGAATAATCTGGAAACTCCCGAAGCTCAGAGACGGGCTATGGGGCAAAACTGGCAGGTAATGGTGGAGTCATTGCAGCGGGGATGTCAAAATCAGGAAAAATCTCTCAGCGGCCTGACGGGAGGGGATGCCGTCAAGCTGTGCAGCTATAGTCAGCAGGGATATACGGGGGAGGCTGTTTTGCGGGCTGCTGCCAGTGCTATTGGTGTCAGTGAGGTGAATGCAGTGATGGGCAGGATTGTGGCCTGTCCAACAGCGGGTTCCTGTGGCATTGTGCCGGCAGCGGTTTTTGCCGGGGCCAAGAAAAACGGCAACACAGAGGCTGAGATTGTGGAGGCCTTGTTTGCGGCGGCGGGAATCGGCATGGTGATAGAGGCCAATGCTTCCATTGCTGGAGCTTATGGAGGCTGTCAGGCGGAATGTGGTACGGCGGCTGGTATGGCGGCGGCGGCCTTGGTACAGCTGGCCGGTGGAACACCTGAGCAGGTAGGTCATGGTATGGCTTTGGCTATTAAGAATCTACTGGGGCTGGCCTGTGATCCCGTGGCTGGTTTGGTGGAGGTGCCTTGTGTGAAGCGGAATGGCTTTATTGCGGTTCATGCTATGCTGGCGGCGGATATGGCTCTGGCTGGGGTGGAGTCAGTGATTCCTCCTGATGATGTTATCGATGCTATGAATCGCATTGGTCGCTCCATGCCTCGGGCTATTAAGGAAACTGCGGAGGGTGGCTTGGCTACCACCAAAACTGGCTTGGCCTTGGCTAAGAAGATATTTGGGCAATAAGGAGTTGTCCCATGTCTCTGCCCCTATAGGTGGCAGGGGGTGAGTTAATTACGAGGGAGCAGGTTGGATAAAACTCTCATGTAATTTTAATGGACTTTTTGGGGATTTTGTAATAAAGTATATTATGGTATGTTGATGGAATTTCTCTGAGGAGGGCTATTCTATCTATATGCATTGATTTCCAATTATTAGGGAGGTTTTTTTATGAAGAGAGGCTTACAGCTTGTATTGATGCTGTGCGTATTTTTGTTGGGTACTCAGGCTGCCTTTGCAGGTATTTTGCCAAGCGGCACCGGTGTTAGTGATGTTCGTGTCTATGATAGCGATGGTCTGATCAAGGTGCAGACCTTGGCTATTGCTGATTCTATCTATAATGGTCCTACCACCGAGGGGGAGCCTGAGATTGATGATATTCCTGATATTCTTATGGATGGTACCCTGGCAGACAAGAAGAATGTTCTGAACTACATTTCTTATCGAGAGGTGTGCCAGAATATCAAGATTGCTCGTCATGTGGATATTCTTCGTTTGGATAATCGCAAGGCCTTCAAGGAGTATCAGAAGGAGATTGGCCTTTATGCAGATGCCTATGTGATTACTACTATTTCTAATGGTACATCCAAGAATGATGGTACTCGTCTGAATGTGTTCTTTGATGTTTATGATGCTCGTACCAACAAGATTATTTATGCCTACAGAAAGCTGGCACCAAAATCTGCTACTCGGGATGTCTTGCTGTACACTGAGATAGCCAAGGATTTCTTCTCTGATTTTATCAAGGCTCAGAAACAGGCTGTTGAGGATAAGGAAAAGGAAGATAAGGCCATTTTCAAACAGGAGCAGCAGGAAGCTAAAGAAGCTGCCAAGGTTGCTAAGGAAGCAGAATAAGATTTGCTATTGAAAAATGGGCAATAAAAACCCTCTGAAGTGTGGAGACTTCTACAAGTTAGATTGCTTGATCTAATTTATAGGAGCGCCACAGTTTCAGAGGGTTTTGTTTTTGAGGGCAGGTTCCTGGCTCTCCACGGTCAAGGGCACATGAACCTGCTATTTATGGAAGTGATGGTGTGGATTTAGTGATGGATGGATTCTACTTCCCACTTCAAGATATTACCGGTATTGGCATCTATCTCAAATTCGTATTCGTAGGAGCTATAGACGATTTTGCCTTCATATTCCCAGCGATTGTCATCAAATTCCAGCTTGAATTTGTAGATATTGCTATAGTTGGCACCGGGAACACGCTCCAGGGCAATGTTTTTGGCTGCTTCCTCAGTGATATTTACATTGGCCTGGTCCATGATTTGTTTGTACTGCTGGTAGTTTTCGATGTCATAATCACAGCTGAGAATTTGACCGGTGGAGGCATCAATTTCATAGTCATATTCTGTGTAACTGCTGCCCTCTTGGTATATAAATTCGATTTCGTATACGCTGCGGCCATGCTCCCAGTCCTGCTTGGACTTGACAAATTGTACCTGATCAGCAGTTTTGTTGGCGTGATTCAAGGCGATTTCCTTGGCCTGCTCTAGGGAAATGCTGCTGTTGGGGGCACTCTGGGCGGCGGTGCTGTTGGTGTCAAAGCTGGTAGTACCAAAATTGGTAAAGGCACCAGCAGTTAAAGCGGCAGATAGTACCATGGCACAGGCGGCGATTTTTATGGTCTGTGAGTTTTTCATTTTTTATTCCTCCTTGCTTAAAGGGTAAGGTCATTATTTTCCTCAAATAACCTAAATAAATTACTTATTAACAATATTATAATGGAGAAAAGTAGAACGAGTCAAGATTTTGTTCAAAACTATTTGGCTTAGTGGGCTAGGTAGATGGGTTTGATTTTGGCGTCGTCAGCTACGGATTCCCGCAGGTAGCCGGCGGTGGTCATGGCGTCCAGCACAATGAATTGCCTTTTTTTGGCGAGCATGAAATCTACATAGGGGGAGTAAAGGGAGGGGGCGTTGGGAATGCCTGCCAGCATGGCGGCTTCGGGGAGAGCCAGCATGGCCGGCTCCTTGCCAAAATATCCTTCACTGGCCTCCTGTATGCCGTAATAGCCGGAGCCAAAGTAGATGGTATTGAGATAGAGTTCCAGGATTTCCTCCTTGGAATAGTTCAGCTCCATGTCCATAGCTAGAATAAATTCCTCGGCTTTGCGCCCCATGGTTTGTTCCTGGGAGAGAAAAAGGTTTTTTACTAGCTGTTGGGTAATGGTGCTGGCCCCCTCTCTGACCTGACCATATTGCAAATTGACTAGAGAGGCCCGGAAAATACCTTCCATATCAAAGCCCCAATGATTGTAGAACTTTCTATCCTCTACAGCCACTACAGCCTGTTGCATGGATTCGGGAATATTCTGCAGTTTTACATAGTTGGCAGAATTAACACGGGCATTGACGGCCTGCTTCAAGAAAAATACTCTTTCCAGCCTGTTTAGGGTACTGTTGCTTTCTATAGCATCTATGCCTTGAGACAGGCTGTTTTCATTCTTAGCCTGCATATCGGTTTCCTTATCATCAGTGGAGAAAATATCACTGTCAGATATTTTACTTTGGCTTTTGTCCTTTGCTTGGGATAGCTGATCTTCTCCTAGGGAAATAATTTGCTTTGTTCCTGTCCAAAGCTGGTCTAGGGAGAGACTATCATTGGCAGCCGCAGTGCCTAGAAAGGATATGATAAATACCAGGGCCATGGCGGCAATCCATTTAAGGAGTTTTTTTATTTTTTTCATTAACATATTATTCTTCCTTGTCTTGTCTAAAAATCTCAACTGGTGTAAAATTAAAAGTCGTGTATAGATATTATACCCTCTATATGGTTAAAAGCAAATTAATTGTTTTTGATATTGCATAATATACATAAAAGCTGTATAATTATGAAAAGCAAAAGGAGGACATGCTTGTGAAAAAGGTTAGTATTATTGGTGCTACAGGCTATGCGGGAGCAGAACTTTTAAGAATTCTGCATAATCATCCAGAGGCAGAGGTAGTACATATTACCTCTGAAAGTCATGCTGGCGAGGCGATTTCTGATATTTATCCTCATTTGAAGGGAATCTACGATCAGAAGCTTATGAGTATGCAGGAAATTGAAACCATCGGTCAGGACAGTGATTTCGTATTTATTGGACTGCCTCATGGTCATGCCATGAAGGTAGGGAAGGCATTGGAGAATATGCCTACCCGTATTATTGACCTGGGTGCTGATTATCGCTTCAGCAATACTGATGTTTATGAAGCCTGGTACAAGGTACCTCATACCCACAAGGATGCCCCAAGGGTATATGGTCTGGCGGAGCTGAATAGAGAGCAGATTAAGGATGCTAAGATTATTGGCAATGCAGGCTGCTATACCACAGCTAGTATTTTGGCTTTGGCACCTTTGGCCAAGCATCATCTGATTGATGTGAATACCATTGTGATAGATGCCAAATCCGGTGTATCCGGTGCCGGTCGTTCTGCCAAGCAGGCCAATCATTTCCCTGAGCTATATGATAGCTTCAAGGCCTATGGTGTAGCTACCCATCGTCATACCCCTGAGATTGAGCAGGCTATTACAGAGCTGTCTGGGGAGACTACTGTTTTGAACTTTACCCCTCATCTGGTGCCTATGTCCAGAGGTATTCTTAGCACCTGCTATGCCAAGCTGAAGGATGGGGTTACTGAGGATATGGTATCTGCTTCTTACGAAATGCTGTATGGCAAGGAGCATTTTGTCCGTCTTTTGGGGTTGGGAGGCTATCCTGCCACCAAGAATGTTCGAGGCTCCAACTACTGCGATTTGGGTTGGCATGTGGATTCTCGTACCAACAGAGTTATTGTACTGTCAGCTATTGACAATCTGGTTAAGGGTGCAGCTGGTCAGGCCGTACAGAATTTCAATATTGCCAATGGTTTTGATGAAGCTCTGGGCTTGGATATGGTACCGGTATATCCTTGATGTAAATCAGGAAAATATGCATAATAAAGATAAAATGATGTATTTTTATACATTCATATACACTTTTAGGAGGAATTTCTATGTTTAGTGAAGAAAAGGCAGCTGCGGGTGTTACCTTTGCTCGTGGCTTCAAGGCTGCTGGTGTCAAGGCTGGCATCAAGAAAAGCGGCAATCTTGATTTGGCAAT
>CAKPVW010000005.1 GCA_934196075.1 uncultured Anaerovibrio sp. | reverse complement strand
TCCTCTTAGGAGGGAGTTAAGCACCCGTAAGGCTCTGGATTTATTCGACTAAATTCAATGGGATTCTAAAACTCCCACTGAATAAGTCTCATTTTACTTCTGCAGCAGTTTAGCCTTTAGACGCTTATATGCTCTAGTATAATATACCCCATTCTGAGCCTCCCGATGATCAAAGCCGTAAGCTCTCCTGCTTACAGCCACAATAGGAGGAGCCTGAATCCTTTTTGCCACAGCCATACCGCTGAACTGTCGCCACCAGCGCTCCAAATCTGCTACAAAATCCTCTGCTGTTGGGAAATATTTCGCCACCAGTCCCTGCTCACAGCCAATTTTCTCCTCTAGTACCCCATCGGCATACCACTGAAGAATATCCGCTGGCGCAGCTTTTTGCCAATTCTCCACAAAACTGCGGAAAAGATAATCATGGTATGGATATTTTATGGGATCTCCCAGGCCTTCATCCACATTTTGCGCATTGGACAATTCCGCACTAGGCACAATATCGATAGTAGCTTGTGGCACAACCTCACGACCATATACTTCTTGATTCATGTATCTGGCCAAATCATATACCTGGTACTTCCACAAATCAGCCAAAGCACAAAGGAATCCTGACTGATCTCCATAAAGGGTAGAATAGCCCACAGTAGTCTCTGCCTTGTTAGCGTTGCAGGTAAAACCGCCACCAAAGGCTGCCGCCACCCCTGCCAAGACTCTGGCACTACGATCCCGCGCCTGAATATTCTCTGCCACAAAGGAAGAAACCTGCAAATTAAATTTACTGCCATCCTTTAATAAAGTAACTGGAATATGCTCCAACTGGTCTACAGTGTGATCTACAGATTCCTGAATCGGCACAATGGCGTAATTACAGCCCAGACTTACAGCCAGCTCCTGAGCCAATCCCTTAGTGGTAGCAGAATTGTAAACGCTAGGCATATTTACCAAAAGAACATTTTCTGCCCCTAAAATATGCGTATACAGAGCTGCTGCTACTGCAGAATCAATGCCACCGGAAATTCCTACAACTACCTTGTTCATATGAATATCTGCTAAAAATTCCTTGACACCATATTCAATAGCCCCGAAGATATGCGCAATATCCCTTTGCTTTTCCCTTTGGAATTTTGGCATCCCCTTGATTTGCTCCAGTTCGTAAATCCCCAGGGTCTGCTGATATTTAGGTAAACAGTCCACCATTATGCCCTGCTCGTTGTACAAGGTACTAGACCCATCAAAGGTATATAAAGTTTTGCCGTTATTTTGAATACCTACATTGTTTACGTAGAATAAAGGTACCCCAGCTGTCTTGGCCTCCGTACCAAAAACTCTATGGCGCTTGCCATTTTTTCCCAAGGTATAAGGAGATGCGGAAATATTTACCAACATATCTACTCCCTGCTGGGTTAATATCTCCATGGGAGCCATATTATAATCGTCGCTCCAGCCATCCTCACACAGAAGTCCTCCTATGCTATACTCCTGTCCCTTTATATGCAAAGGAACAGTGCCTATCAGCTGAGCTGGCTCCCTGCCGACTTCCTCCGCCAGCTGCTTTAGACCAAAGAAATATCTCGTATCGTCGAACTCACGATAATTCGGCATCAATGTTTTAATTACATAGGGATAGGGCATATTTCTTGGCTGTACCAATTTGCCCTGCCAAGCAGTAAATAGCGCATTATACTTACGCACTCTGCCATCATTATTCTTTTTGCCCCAATCTACAGCCACATTACCAAAAATAATTGCAATATCCTGAGACGCAGCTATGATATCCTGACCACATTCCTCACAATCCTTCAGGAAGGCAGTCTGCTCCCAGGTATCTCCCAATAGATAACCTGGCACTGCCATCTCTGGGAAAATTATCAAATCCGCCCCTTTAGCCTTGGCCTCATCAATCATATGCAGCATATTTTCTGTATTTTCGGCTGGATGCCCTGGCTTTACTTTCAGCTGGGCCGTAACAATCTTTAACATTTGCAGCACCTCTTAATCAAATTCATACTGAAATATTATAACCCCTATATTATTCAAAGAAAATGATTTTTTGTTTTCAAACAAAAAAATCTGCCTGCCAAAGCCCAACCTTCTCCAAGAAGCATTGTCTTTAACAGGCAGCTTTGCCTTTTATAATCCCTACGGACACCTCGTCATTCTTCTAAAGATTTATAATACAGGCGACAATGACAAAATCCCTCATATTCAGGATCTGCAATCTGATCACGGAATTCCTTGCACATGCATTTATTGTCCTCTATACGGGCAATTCTACACGGACAGTAGCCATCCTTTTTGGCCAAACCATCCTGAATCGTTTTGACAACTTTAGCGTCAGGGTTAAGCAATATTTTCATGTCAGCCACCTCCTGTTTACAAATACGTCTATATAATGTATCACACTTCCATAATAATAGGCAAAATCATAGGACGGCGACGGGTGCGCTCAAAAATAAAACGTCCCAAAGCATCACGCATAGCTGATTTCAAAGCAGCCCACTCGGTAATGCCCTCTTCCTCGCAATGACAGAGAGCTTCTTCTACCCGGATTTTTACATCCTCCATAAGCTCCTCAGATTCACGCACATAGACAAAACCACGAGATACAATATCTGGACCAGCCACCACTGTACCAGTTCCCTTGTCCATGGTTACCACAATGATGATAATACCATCCTGAGACAACTGACGACGATCCCGCAATACAATATTGCCAACATCGCCTACACCCAAGCCATCAACCAATACCCGGCCGGAGGTTACACGGCCAGCCACATATCCCTTGTCCTTGGTAAACTCAAGAATCTGGCCATTCTCGCCGATAAAGATATGATCCTTCGGCATACCCAGCTCTGCTGCCAATTTGGCATGCTTTACCAGATGACGATATTCTCCATGCACAGGAATAAAGAATCTTGGCTGAATAAGATTATGCATCAGCTTCAACTCTTCCTGGCTAGCATGGCCTGATACATGAATACCATTCTCCCGGCCATAAACCACATTGGCACCCAGCTTCAGCAGATTGTCAATGGTACGGGAAACCAGCTTTTCATTGCCAGGAATTGGGGTAGCAGAAATAATAACTGTATCTCCAGGTACGATACCTACCTTGCGATGATCAGACTGAGACATACGAGTCAGGGCTGACATTGGCTCTCCCTGACTGCCTGTAGTAATAATAACCACCTGATCCATAGGATAGTTGCCAATATTATCAATATCTATCAAAGTTCCCTCTGGAGCGTTTATGTAGCCCAAATCCAAGGAAATATTTACCACATTCACCATACTGCGGCCCAGCACAGCAACCTTTCTCTTGTATCGCACAGCAGTATTAATAATCTGCTGAATACGATGGACATTGGAAGAGAAGGTAGCCACAATAATACGAGAACGGGCACTGTGGAATGCCTTGTCAAAAGCTGCACCAACCGTACTTTCGCTAGGAGTATGCCCTGCTCTCTCTGCATTGGTGCTGTCTGCCATCATCAGGAGAACACCCTTCTTGCCCAGCTCTGAGAAACGGCGGAAATCCGTCATCTTGCCATCAATAGGGGTATAATCCAACTTAAAGTCACCAGTATGGACAATGGTGCCCATAGGAGTATTTATTGCCAAGCCAACTGCATCAGGTATGCTATGGTTTACCCGAATAAAGTTTACATGGAAACAGCCAGCCCGAATAGTATCTCCCTGCATTACAGTGCGCAGATTGCTGGAATCCACACCATTTTCCTTCAAGCGGCCCTCTAAAATACCCAATGTAAGACGAGTACCATATACAGGCACATTAATTTGCTTCAGCACGTAGGGCAATGCACCAATATGATCCTCATGTCCGTGAGTCAGTACAATAGCCCGAACCTTGTCCCGATTCTCCAGCAGATAGGAAATATCAGGAATAACTAGATCAATACCAAGCATCTCCTCATCTGGGAACATCAAGCCTGCATCGATAAGCAGTATTTCATCTCCGTACCGCACTACAGTCATGTTCTTACCGATTTCGCCTAAACCACCCAGAGGGATAATTTGTAATTTTTGTTTTTCTCTTGCCAAAAATCACACCTCCATATTTATTTAAATTTTTATACTTTTTTAACCATGCAGCTCATGGTATAGAAAACACTTTATCTAAGTCAAACCGTTCAATTATCTAAGCTTGCAAAAATGCATAACAAAACACAGTGTGAATAACGACTGTCCCCCCCTGCCTGCTCCCCGCATAATCCTGCAAACAAGGTCTAAGACTGTCAACACACTGAGCACAAAAACTCCTTTAAAAATTGATCCGTTCTGCTCATTACCTAAGATTATAACACATATAACTAAGAATTGTAAAGATTACCATTCATCAAAGTGTACTCTATCACTTTCGTAGAGATCCCGCTCCTCATTATCTGGATTTTTGGCATAGCCTAATGCCAAAATAGAATGAGGCACTATATTCTCAGGCAAATCCATCAGTTCCTTAACCTCCTGCACCCTATCCTCACAAGGCCAGCAGCCCAGCCATACACTGCCAATGCCCAAATCCTGAGCAGCTAATACCATATTCTGGGTAGCAATAGAGGCATCAATAACCCAATATTCCGGGGCATCTGGTAAAGCCCGCTCCAAATCACCGCATACCAAAATACCCAAAGCAGCCCCTCTAAGAGGTGCTGCATAAAGACCATTGGCTACAGACAGCTTCCCCAGCAGCTCCTTGTTGCGAATAACCACGAAAGACCACATTCTCTTGTTCATACAGCTAGGACCGCTCATACCAGCTGTGAGAATCTTCTTGATATCCTCAAAGGTAATCCCCTCATCAGTAAACTCTCTTACACTTTTTCTTGCAGCTATTGCCTTTAACGTTTCCATATTCTATACCTCTATTCCATGTATAATAATTAACTTATTCCACTATTGAATCCCACTTGTCCTATGGGTAAAATTTCTCAGAATTAATAATTCAATATATTCTACATACATTTTAATTATAGCTTTTTTTTATGAATATGTCCATATAAGACAAATGGCGGCGGAAAATAATTTTCTCCACCGCCTTGACAATTTACAATATCATATTTTTTAACTTTCCTATAAAGTTAAAAAAGCCAGTTAGCATTATGCCAACTGGCTTTTCGTGCCATTACTAGCACCTATATATAGTCGATTGAATTCCCTAACCGACATAATTACTGGTGGAGATGAGGAGAATCGAACTCCTGTCCGAAAGCGTTGTCATATAGACTTCTCCGAGCGCAGTCAATGTTTAGATCTCGAATCTAGGCAGACACAGACAACCGCCGTCCATTCCATCCTGGAAAAGTTTCCCCTTCAGCCCTCCAGGAGTCAGGCATCAGGTATCCCGCAATTGGCCCCTTATACTCTCAGGCGGGAGCTAAGAATACAGGGGTTAGCATCAAGCTGCTAAAGCGTAGTTTTCGTTTGCTTTTATATTTAAAGCGTTTTCACCTTACTAACGGGGCTAGGTGACCCCCCGGCTCGCTATCCATACTCCAGCCACCCCCGTCGAAACCTTTACATCCCCCTGTAAAGGGAAATCGACTGCTATAAAGCAGGATTTCAGAATATGAACATTTTGTAATGCTATGATAGCACTATAAAATCAAATTGTCAAATATTTTAAGCACAATCAGCCTTCAAAAATATTGCTATAGCTGTTAAAATACTCTATATCCTCAGGTTTGAGGCGATAATAATACTTTTCACCATTACTATGAGGCAATTGTCGAGAACGGAAATGCTCAAATAACTCCTCATAACCCTTGGAAAAATCCGCCAAATGAATCTCAGCCAACACATGAGCAGAGCGTCCCTTCTTTTCAGAAGCCTCTTCATTTACGCTGCCGCCCTCACACCCAGGCTGCGCCGAAACACCTTCGGCAGACTCATGGGCTTTATTATCATTGCCATGGCGATGAGTATTATATTGCTTGCGTCTGGCCACCAGCAAGGTTCCCTCCGGGGTATCAATAAGATACAGCCACCCCTTAGCCTTCTCTACCATACGGCGGTGCAATTCCTCCGACACCATCTTGTGAAGATATTCCCAGCCAGCATAAATCTGCTCATCTGTAAGCCGCAGCTGATCATCACTAACAGGACACAGCTTGTAACGAGCAATAAATTTACGCATAAGCACCTCATAACAATACAAGGTAGCTTTGGCATCCGCAGCTGCAGAATGAGCTGATCCCTCTTCCCAAACATAGCCACAGAACTCCGCACACTTTATCAGACTAGGCACGTGATAAAAATCCATCTGAAGTTCATCACGATATACGCCCCAAAAAAGTTCCCGCACATCAAGACAACGCTCCGGTGTCAACCCTTGAACGCCAGATTGTTCCAAAATACGGACATCATTGTCAAGAGCAAACCCCAATATCATCTGACAACGGTCAAAGATTTTCTGAATTTTGCGTAGACAATCCTGAAAATGTGGCTTGTCCTGCACCATATCCGGGCTAATACCATGTACCTTCTCGGAATGAGGCCAGCGTCTATTCCTCTTCGGCTTATAAAGGCTATTGAGCACCAGCTCACCTCTGGCACTGTAAATGGCCAGCTCCAGTATTTCATTGTATTTTCCTGTACTTGTGGACTCTGTGTCCAGGCAGGCTATATGCATCTTTTGACCTTCTCTCGCAGAGATATTTACTCAGCCTTCTTCAGCTTCAGGCCACGCTCAGCCAGTTTATCCACAATCTCATCAAAGGACTTGGAACCAAGATTGCGGAGAGTCTTAACTTCCTCATCAGTTTTCTGAATCAAATCTCCAATGGTCACAATACCTGCCCGCTTCATGCAGTTGGCAGGACGTACATTCAGTTCCAGATCCTCAATAGGACGATCTAGAATGTCCGCTCTGCCGCTGGCATCAGCCGCATCCTCATCCTCATTACCTGTCTGATAAATCACATTGTTCAGCTCTGGATTTGGCTCCTCTATCTCGGTATCAGCCAATTCCCACATTGGAAGCAAGGAATCAATCATCAGGCTGGCAGATTCTCTCAATGCATCTGCCGCACTGATAGTGCCATCGGTTTCCAGCTCCACAATCAATCTATCATAGTCAGTAGTATTACCTACACGAGTATTCTGTACCTTGTACTCCACACGGCGCAACGGAGAATATACACAGTCCAAAGGAATAGTTCCCTCAGGAGCAGAAATATTCTTTTCGGCAGAAATGTAGCCATAACCGCTTTCGATATAGAGCTCCATTTCCAGCTTGCCCCCTGCCTCTACAGTAGCCAAATAGGTTTCAGGCTCCAAAATCTCCAGTACCTGCTCCTCATTCTCGCACAGAATATCTGCTACATTTACCTGGGTATCCTCCTGGCCAGCCTCAACACTGACAATAGCCTTGACAGGAGCCTCTACAGGCTTGATACTCAACTCACGAAGGCGCAGAACAATATCCTGTATGCTATCCTTTACACCAGCAAGCTGATCCTCCATGGAATCTGCACCCTGAAAACGTACTGCCACTACAGCAGCGCCCTGAATGGAGGACAACAAAATCCGCTTCAAGCTGCTGCCAATGGTAGTGCCATAACCACGATCTAATGGCTCACAGGTGCAGGTTGCATGATTCTTGTTCTCCGGGTTATCCTCGTATTTCATTTTGGTATCATTAATATCCAGCATGTAAAAACTCCTCTCGGATAAAATATCATTTTTTGCGTACTCTACATTTTACAACAATATCAAATATTTTGCAATAGATTTGTATATTTCAAAATAATTTATTACAAAAAAAGGGACGCAAACAGTGCCGTACGTCCTCATACCAACTCTATTGCGTCCAGTTTTTTGCACAGTCTACCAGAAAATATCAGTAGACAATGCAGAGATTGGCGCACATACTCTCAACAAGCAGGCGCTCTTCGGCGGTGGCCATCCGTCTGTCAAGCTCCAGTTCATCATATTCCCGGCGTTGCAGACAGAGGGCTGCTGCCATCATATCAGCAGAGAATGAACACTGCTGCCTGATAGCATTTAGGATAGATCCTACCATGACCCAGCCCCCTTTCAAAAAGCATGTTCAACAGCTGCCTGAAAAAAACAGCCGCCACAACATGGGTTGCAACGACTATTATAACAGCATGCATATAAAAATGCAATAATATATCCTAATTATTTATTAAACATCCATCAGTATATTATTTACTAATCTTTTAGCGAAAAATAGCTTCCAAAACCACCTTTTCCTCAGATGTAGGCTGTCGCAAACCAAACTCCAGCTCAGCATACCGCTCCAATGTCTCACCCAAAAAATCTGCCATCATATCCATACTGAATCCCTTGGCCTGACGAAGCTGTCCCATATCCTCTCTTTTCATGAAAAATCCACACCTATCTAAACTATATGCTTATTCTATGCCTGCTTCAAGGATGTTATTCAAATCAAAATCCCAACCTCCTGCAAACAGCATACGAAAGTATATTATATTGAAAGACATTTGTAAAGCTAATTTTGACCTTACCTCCGCTCTGCATACCATTTTCTGAAAATAATATGAATATTTTATGATTTCAATTCCTGTGAAAAAGGTTTCTTCGGCTTACCACTTAAATGTAGAGAACAATAGGATTTTACGCCTATTGTAATTGTACATTTGTCTTGCATAGTGTTTTGCTATATGATACAATCAATAATTAGTAAGATTGGCAACAGATGAGGCTTTATTTTTGTTGCAGAAACATTTGTGATTTAGCACAAATGTTACAGAAAAGACTTTATGAAAATTGTGCATAGGGGTTTTGTCGCATATCTGTTAAACAAATACAAAGCCTTTAGGGAGAGATACGGTGAATATAGGGATTGAAGATGAAAAATTTAACAAATATGTAGAAGCTACAGTCAAAGCTCTCTTTCAGTCGGCTGCGATAGCTTTTTATGTGGATGTACAGCATGACTGGTTTTATACAGTCCGCAGATCAGATCTGGTTCCTCAGGAACTTCCAGAAGATGGTTCTTATAGTGTAGCAGTAGAACGTTTTATCTCTAGACTGATTCAGGAAAGCTATCAGGCAGTATTGCGCCTAAAGCTATCTGCCGAGTATATCCGCAATCATTTAAATCGCCAAGAAAATGAATTTTCTCTGGAGATGCCTGTTTGCATCAATGGACCCAAAAAATGGTTCAGGTTATCTGTGACCTTGATAGACACAGCAGACTGCCTCCCCCATCACGTTGTTATCTCTGGACGAGATATTACAGCGGAGCATGCGGCAGATCAGGCAAAATATGAGCTTATTTGTCATTTGCAAAACAAAAATGATAAGCAGAATCTAGCTATTGAACAACGCAATCGAGAGCTTTTGGCGCAAAATCAGGAACTAGCCTCTCTGAACAAGGAATTATTAGATAGTCGGGATGCTCTTTATGAGCTGGCTGACGATTTACAACTTGCTTTGGCCCAGAATAGCATGTACCATGAAATGCTACAAATGCAGCAGGCTGGTTTGATTGTTTATGACTGCCAGACTTTCGACCTTTTGTACATGAATGATATTGCACTATCCCTCTACGAGCTAACAGCGAACGAATACAAGAAGCTAACATTGCAGACTCTTCGAGATAAAATACATCTCATGGATGACACTCCACCTATCAGCGAAATGCCAGTAATGGCTGGTGCAGGTGCTACCGAAGAGGTAGAATGTTCTATCACCCATATGGATGGAACTACTTATTATGTGAATATCTCCTACAAGAATGTAGTCCTTAGCAACGGGCACAATGTGGTTATTGCCGTGGTTACTGATGTTACCCGTCAGGCCCTGACCAGTCAGAAATTGGCTGACAAAGCCTACGCTGTAACTAATCGTCTAGATGCAGTTGAAGGAACTTTGAAGTACTTTGCCGATTATATATATCGCGTCGATTTGACTGAAGGCATGCTGCTGGATGACTTTGTCAGCAATGGTTATTTGAAGCTTTTAGAGCAAGAACAAATAAAAGTTCCCTGCAAATATGATACCTTTATTCAAAGGGCTAAAGAAGTATTGGGACTAGAGTTTATCAGTTATAACGGCCGGCACAATTTCCCCTGGAACAGCGAAACTCTGCTAAATGATTTTTACAGTGGGATTAGTAATTGCGAAATCGAGTTCTACCGTGCCAAAACGGACACCTATCATCGCATTACCGCCCTTATGGCAGTGAACCCTGAGGATTGTCATGTTGTGATGACAGCCATTGGTACGGACATTACCAATGTCCGCAAAAAGGAGTACGAAAATCAGCAGCTTCTATTAGAAGCACAGCAGGATGCGCAGCAGGCTTCTGCCCTTTTGGAGGAACAGCAAGCAGAACTTGAACTGAAACATCAATCTCTGGAAACAGCCTATATGGAGCTAATGGAGTTTAATAGCATCGTTCAAGGACTGCAATCCATATTTAGCAGCTGCTATTATATTGATATCAAACAACGCAAATTTACAGAAATTAAAAGCAACCGCATTATGCAGGGTATTTTCGTCAGCAATCGTAAGATGACTGACTCCATGGATGTGTATATTCATACCGAGGTAAAATCCAAATATCAAAAACTTTTAGAAGGCTTCATGGATATCAACACCCTGACTTATCGTCTAAAGGATAAGCCTTATATCACCATGGAATATGAGTCTGAAAGCTTGGGATGGATGCGCAGTTACCTAGTTCCTGCCCAATACAATCAAAGCAGTGAACCTACTCATGTACTGTATGTCAATGAGATTATTGAGGAGGAAAAGGTTCTGCAAAATCATCTTCGCAAGGTAGCGGAAACTGATGGCCTGACAGGGATTCTCAATCGAGCTAGTGGTGAAAGCAGGATTATCTCTCAATTGAAGTCCAACCGTTCTGGTGCCTTTGGCATTTTGGACTGTGATGACTTCAAGGGAATCAATGATAACTATGGTCATGGCGTTGGAGATAAGGTATTGATTATGGTAGCCCATAGCCTAACAGAAGCAATGGGAGCAGAAAATATTGTCCTGCGATTGGGAGGCGATGAGTTTGCCTTTTACCTGACTGACTGTGATTGTAAGCTGCATCTGTCATCAGCAGTAACCAAATTCTTCACCATTTTGGATTCCATCCATATACCTCAGCTAAAGGATAGAAAAGTTACCGTCAGTGTAGGTGCCGTGCTCTACGATGGCAAATCTGACAAAACCTTTGATGAACTGTATGAAATTGCTGATCATAATCTATATGAAAGCAAAAAAATACCATCTAATAGGTTAACCATCTAAAAACAAAAATAGCTGACATGCTTGAAGTTGCAAGCATGTCAGCTATTTTTTTATTTCTTACGAATGAAGTCGCTTACTTTCGCAGCCACCTGCAAGGGACTTAAACGTCCGGTATCTACATACAAATCGGCATTTTTGTACAATTCCTGTCGTTCAAGCAACAAAGAGCTGATAGCAGCCCTGCGGTCCCCTCCTAGTTCAGCAGCCCTAGCATCCAGTACTGGTCTTCGCCCCTGTCTAGCAGTTCTCTCTACCAAGATATCTACATCTGCCTGCAGGCAGATAATTTTACCATTTTGCCGCAAACAAGCCATGTTTTCAGGATTTTTTACTGTGCCGCCACCAGTAGAGATAACTACATTTTTCTGGCTGGACCAATAAGCTACCATTTCTTTTTCTCTTTGCCGGAACCAGGACTCACCATGAAGTTCGAACATAGCAGGAATGGGCATCTTATATTTAGCCTCTATTTCCTTGTCCAAATCCACTAAACGATATCCCAGCTGCTGAGCTATCGCCCGACCACAGCTAGATTTACCTGTCCCCATAAAGCCAATCAAAACCACATTTTTCACGCTATTCCCCTGCCTATATTCAGCTACCAATACCTTATAACCATTGGCTGCAATCTTTCACCATCTATAAGAGGTGGCGAACATTGAACATCTCCGTTATTTGCCAAAAATTCCTCAAGCCTGAACTCTAGCTTTGTAGGCTTCCATATTAGCCAATAAATCGCACATGGCATCGCCACCAAATTTATCCAGAATAGCCTGAGCTATCACAATAGCAGTCATAGCCTCTCCTACTACAGAAGCAGCAGAAACAGCGCAAACATCACTACGCTCCTTGCAGGCCAATACCTCTTTATCCTGAGCAATATCCACAGAATGCAACGGCTTCATTAAAGTTGGAATCGGCTTCATGCAGGCTCGTACTACAATTTCCTCGCCATTGCTCATGCCACCCTCCAAACCTCCAGCACGATTTGTTTTACGATAAACATGTCCTTCATCTGACAGGAACATCTCATCATGGATTTCACTACCTGGCAACTCACCACACTGGAAGCCAGCTCCAATCTCTACACCTTTGATGGCTTGAATTGCCATCATAGCTGCAGCCAATTTGCCATCCAGACGCTGATCCCACTGAATATGGCTGCCAACACCCAAAGGAACGCCACGTACAATAACCTCAAATACGCCGCCAAGGGTATCTCCCTGAGCCATAGCTTCCTGAATCTTTTGCTTCATAGCTTCCTCGGCCACAGGATCATAGCAATTAAGCTCCGAAGTTCCTTCGCCTATTTCTTCTCTGTTGATACGACTTTCATCAACAGCTACACCACCAATTTTTACAACATGGCTCACTACCTTAATGCCACAGGCTGCCAGAAACTCCTTGCACAAACCACCTACAGCTACTCTGGCTGCTGTTTCTCGCGCACTAGCCCGCTCCAGAATATCCCTGGCATCATCCCGATTATATTTCAATACACCTGTCAAATCAGCATGACCAGGACGGACAGCTGTTACCTTTTCTCCGTATTCAGGCCCAAAAACACTCATGCGATCTGTCCAGTTTTGCCAGTCCTTATTGGCAATTCGCAAGGTAACAGGATCACCCATGGTTTCCCCAAAGCGGATTCCACTGGTAATCTCTGCCTTGTCAGTTTCAATTTTCATACGGCCGCCACGGCCATACCCCTGCTGACGCCGAGCCAAATCACCATTAATAGCCTCAATATCCACAGCAAGTCCTGCTGGAATTCCTTCTACAATGGCAGTTAAACACTGACCATGTGACTCACCTGCTGTCAAAAAACGCAAAACAGACATATACACACCTCTTAAACAGATTTATTCTTTACTCTAGGATGTACCCTTCACCGACAATCTGAAGCAATCAACTTGCTAGCATATTTCCTTACCCAAATCCAGCAAGGTTACATGCTTATTTAGCAGTTCTATGATAGTGCCACGATTGACAGCCAAATAATCCAACCGCTTCATCTCCATTTGATTGGCCAAATATTTGGATAAATATCGCACTGACTGATGAATCAAAGCCATACCAATAATATCTCCCGGAAATCTATCCGGATCAGTGGCTACTTTCAGTTTCAAGCGCTGATCATCGGTTCGCATAACATTGAACATTTCATCCAAGTATCTAAGGAATCTCTCCGTAAGCGCTGTGCGAAAATCCCCCTTTTCCTCGGCAGGAACATCACGCACGGCCAGCTCCTCTACAGCCCGATTAAAAAAAATCAAGCTCTTATTCAATGGAAAAGTGGTAAATGGATAATCATGTTCTTGACTATAACGCTTACAACGGCTAATAGTTTGCTGAATTGCCACCTCCAGCATATCGTCTAATTCCTTTTCCATTTCGGTGAGCAGCACATCTACCTTACAAACCTCACTAGGCCAGCCTGCAACAATAAAGTCCCATTCCTGGCGCTTATCTAACACCCTCTCTTCTTCAGACATAGCAACTCTCCTTCTCATACATTATCTTTCTGCCTATCCGACCTTTTAATGAATTCTTAATGTGTTTAAACACATAACCAGTTTTCTCCCCAAAAGCAGATAAACAGCTATCTAGACTTTTCACATAACCTTTAGTTTACTATATTAATAGAATATTGTAAATGCTGATTTGCAAGGCTGAATCCATTTTCCAAAATACAGTATGCAATAATACAAAATACTACCAAATTTCCGAAAAATAATTGACTTTTGCGAACATAACAAATACCCTTCCAGACACCTTCCCACTATGGCAATGTGTCTGTGAAGGGTACATGCCCGGTCACAAAATAGGGCAAAATACAAGCCCTTCATGGCCGCTATTTGTATCTCAGAATAAATTCAAAGATATTTTTAGTCCAACTTCTGCGCCAGAAGCTGATTTACCATCTGAGGATTAGCCTTGCCCTTGGACTGCTTCATAACCTGACCAACCAAGGAGCCGATAGCCTTTTTCTTGCCACCCTTGTACTCCTCAACAGCCTTTGGATTATCAGCAATAACCTTGTCCACAATAGCCTCAATAGCCTTGGTATCAGTAATCTGTACCAAGCCCTTATCCTTAACAATCTTTTCAGGGCTGTCAGAGCACTTCCACATTTCCTCAAATACCTTCTTGGCAATCTTGGAGGAAATAGTCCCCTTGGAAATCAAGCCAATCATCTCTCCCAAACGCTGGGCATCCACTGGTGAGTCCTCAATACCAATACCCTCAGCATTAAGATTCTTGGACAAATCACCCATAATCCAGTTAGCAGCCAGCTTGGCATCAGCCCCAGCAGCTACTACAGCGTCAAAATACTCTGCCATCTGGCGGGAGCTGGTAATAATACCAGCATCATAGCTGGAAAGACCATATTCAGACTCCAAACGGGCCTGACGAGCATCAGGCAGCTCCGGCAGACTCTCACGAAACTTCTCAATTTCTTCATCAGAAGTAATAATAGGCACCAGATCAGGCTCAGGCATGTAGCGATAATCATGGGCATTTTCCTTGCTGCGCATGGAGAGAGTTACACCACGATCAGGATCCCAGGTACGAGTTTCCTGAATAATATGGCCACCATCCTCCAAAACTTCTTCCTGGCGTTCAATCTCGTACTCCAAAGCTTCCTCAACAGCCTTAAAGGAGTTAATATTCTTCATCTCTGTACGAGTGCCCAACACATCAGAACCTTTTGGACGGAGAGAAACATTCAAATCCGCACGGAGATTGCCTTCCTCCATTTTACAGTTGGAAACATCAATATACTGGAGAATAGACTTTACCTTCTCCATATAGAGACGAGCTTCCTCTGGAGTGGACATATCAGGTTCAGAAACAATCTCAATCAAAGGCACACCAGTACGATTGTAATCTACATTAGAGGTTTCAGAATCCTTAATAGTATTACCAGAATGAACCAGCTTGCCTGCATCCTCCTCCATATGAATGCGGGTAATGCGAATCCGCTTCTTGCCCTTGGAGGTTTCAATATCTACATACCCATGCTCGCAGATTGGCAAATCATACTGGGAAGTCTGCCAGTTCTTTGGCAAATCTGGATAATAGTAGTTTTTACGGTCAAATTTGGAAAAATTATTGATTTTGCAATTCAGGGCCAAACCAGCCTTGATAGCAAATTCCAATACTCTTTTATTCAAAACTGGCAATACACCAGGCAGGCCCAAACATACAGGACATACATGGGTATTGTGCTCCGCACCAAAGGAGGTGGCACAGCCACAGAATATCTTGGTTTTGGTTTTCAGCTCACTATGTATTTCTAGTCCAATGACTGCTTCGTAGCTCATATTTATTTACCTCCCAACTGAGCTCTGTCCTCATGGTAGGACTGGCTCTGCTCATATGTATAGGCAACTCTCAGGATAGTTTCCTCATCCAATGCCTTACCAATAATCTGCATGCCAATAGGCATCTTGTCCTTGTTGTAACCACAAGGAACGCTGATACCAGGCAAGCCAGCCAGGTTAAGAGGTACAGTGCAGGCATCCTGCAAATACATTTCCAATGGGTTAGCAATCTTTTCCCCAATCTTGTAGGCAACAGAAGGAGCAGCAGGACAGATGATAACATCCACATCCTTGAAGGCCTTGTCATAATCTTCCTTTACCAGACGGCGTACCTTCAGTGCCTTCAGATAATAAGCATCATAATAACCAGCACTAAGGGCATAATTACCAATCATAATACGGCGCTTTACCTCCTCGCCCAGATACTGGGTACGAGTCTTGGTCATCATCTCCACCAAATCTGCTGCATCCTCAGCCCGTTCACCATAGCTTACGCCATCATAACGAGCTAGATTGGTAGCAGCTTCAGCTGGTGCAATCAAATAATAGGTGGAAATAGCATAATCGGTATTTGGCAGGGAAATCTCCACTACCTCTGCTCCCAGCTTTTCCAGTTCCTTAACACCATTCTTTACCGCTGCTTCTACCTCTGGATCCATCCCTTTGACAAAGTATTCCTTTGGCAAACCGATTTTCAGACCCTTAACATCCTGAACCAAAGCCTTGGTAAAATCAGGCACCTGAACATCCAAGCTGGTGGAATCCATTTCATCACGACCAGCAATAATATTAAGAATATGAGCGCAGTCAGTTACATCCTTGGTAATAGGCCCAATCTGATCCAAAGAGGAAGCATAGGCCACCAGACCATAGCGAGAAACACGGCCATAGGTTGGCTTCATGCCTACCACGCCGCAGAAGGAAGCTGGCTGACGAATAGATCCGCCGGTATCAGAGCCTAAAGCCCATACAGCAGTACCAGCTGCTACAGCTGCTGCGCTGCCGCCAGAGGAACCACCAGGTACACAATCTGTATTCCAAGGATTGCAGGTTGGATGGTAAGCAGAGTTCTCAGTGGAACCACCCATAGCAAATTCATCCAAATTGGTCTTACCCAAAACTACAGGATTCTGAGCCTCCAGCTTCTGCATAACAGTGGCATCATATGGTGGCACGAATTTCTGGAGAATCTTAGATGCACAGGTAGTCTTAATGCCCTTGGTGCAGATATTATCCTTGATAGCGCCTGGAATACCCTCCAAGAAAGCAATTTCCTCGCCCTTGGCAATTTTCTCATCTACAGCCTTAGCCTGGGCCAGAGCCTCCTCACGGGTAATAGTCAGATATGCCTGCACATCACCCTCTACCTCATCAATTCTAGCCAATACAGCCTGAGTCAACTCCAGAGAGGTTATTTCTTTATTTACCAGCATGTCATGGAGGACATGGGCAGGTTGTTCAAACAATTTCACAGTTGTCCCTCCTAATTAATCTTCCAAAACCTTTGGCACACGGAAATAGCCATCATCCTTTAATGGAGCATTGGACAAAGCCAGCTCTCGACTAAGGGATTCCTTGACTACATCATCACGGAACACATTGCTTACAGGCAATACATGAGCCATTGGCTGAATATCATCAGTAGGAACAGCGCTGAGATTATCTACATACTCCAGCACATCACTAAGCTGCTGAGTATAAAGCTCTTCCTTGTCAGCAGGTATTGACAAACGAGACAACACTGCTACGTTTTCCATATCTTTTTTGGTAACTTTCACTTTTCTCACCATCCAAATTACGAATCTTGTTGATATCAAAGGGCATAATACACCATCTTCAATAAAACACCTTAATATTATACACTATCTTCACCAATCACGCCACCCAAAGACCAGAGTTATTTCTAAATTCCGCTAGTCTATTCACCCAAAAAGCAAACAAAGGCATTTTCTTTGCATAATCTAAGGGGTATAAAGTTAATCCTGATACTTTGCCTTATTTCTTACCAAAGACATAAATATGGCCACAATGCTGATACAGCCAAATATTCTAAAGGCTATCTGGATAGCTCCCAGAAGCTGTACATTGTCCTCCCCGGTTAGGGAATGTACTTGGCAAAGGGCTATAATCATAGTAACTACCGCCATAGAGGTAGACTGTCCCATTAACCGCATGGTTGCCAGCAGAGAGGAAGCAGTGCCATAGTGTTTTTGCTCAACCGCCCCCATAATAGCATTATTATTTGGGGAGGAAAACAAGGCAAAGCCCAGACCTATCCACATCAGAAGCAGACCTACAATCCAAATCGGCGTATCTCCCGTTAAAAGGGACATTCCCCAAAGACCTGTGGCGGTTATGGTCATACCCACAGAGGCTACCAACCCCGGCTGGATTCTATCTGACAAGGCCCCAGCCTTAGGGGACAGAACCGCCATAACCACTGGCTGCAGCAGGATAATCATGCCGGCCATAGAGGCTGTATAACCCACAATCACTTGCAAATACAGGGACATCAAAAAGCTCAAGGCAAAGGTGGAACTATAGTGAAGCATCGCCGCCAAATTGCTAAAGGTAAAAACCGGATTGCCATGAAACAGCCTTACATCCAGACAGGGATGCTCTGCTTTGGACTCAATCCACCAAAACAACAAAAGCCCCAAGGCACCAGCCCCCAACAACAGCAGACCGGTACTGCCCTCTGTAATTTTAGACAAGCCACACAGCCACAAAGGAGCTGCCACCAGATAGCAGATACTGCCCTTTTTATCTATGGAGGCACCCTTATCCCCGTACCATTCCTGCTTAATATCCTTTAACAAATAAATGCTTATCAGCACCACCAAGCCGGTAACTAGAAAAATACTGCGCCAGCTAAGGTATTCACACAGAAAACCGCAGATAACCGGCCCCATAGACAAACCGCTATAGGTAGAAGCGGCGGAATAGCCTATTACCCTGCCCCGCTGACTAGCTTCATGGGAAGAAACCAGCAGTGCCATACCTGGCCCAAATATCAGGGACATAACACAGCCTTGGAGAAACCTCAGCACATTCAGCATATCTACTGAGGTGGCACAGGCGCCCAACAAAAAGGTGCTGGCAAAAAGCCACAGACCTATGGTATATACCCGCCGTCTGCCATAAATATCTGCCAGCTTCCCTGTAGGCAAAATAAACATAGCCGAACCCAGCAAAAAACCAAAGACCACCCAGCTTAGCTCCCCAGCAGAAGCCCCAAATTCCTGGCCCAAAGCCGGTATGGCTACATTGATACCAGAGCCAGCAAAAGGCCCGATAAAGGAAGTAATAATAACCGCCACAAACAATTTGCGGGCAGCCGCCTTATCCAATATCCCCTCTGTATCTATTACCATCTTCTCGCTCATATTGACCATCCCTTTTCAAACAAAAACATTCCCTGCTAATGTATTTATTGTACACTATCAGGGAATGTTTGTCATATTATTTAGTATTATTTAGACTGAGCAGTCAGTACCTCAACAGCCTTATCCAGTGCAGCCTGTACGCCCTCTGGCTTCTTACCGCCAGCCTGAGCCATATCTGGACGGCCGCCGCCGCCACCGCCTACCAGCTGAGCAGCCTCCTTAATAACCTTGCCTGCATGGGCACCAGCAGCTACAGCAGCCTTGGATGCCTTTACAACCAGATTTACCTTGCCATCATTTACAGCAGCCAGAACTACTACGCCGGTATCAAGCTTGTCACAAGACATATCTGCCATATCACGGAGATCGTCCATGCTCTGAGCATTAACCTGAGCAGCAATTACCTGAAATGCCCCGGCAGTCTTAACGCTGTCAGAGAGCGCTGCGGCATCAGCCTTAGCCTGCTCTGCATGAATTGCATTCAACTGCTGCTGCATTTCCTTGTTCTGAGCCAACACGCCATCTACATGATGAAGAAGCTCATCCTCACGGCACTTCAGCTTGTCAGCAGCTTCCTTAACTACCGCCATCTTGCCAAAGGCATAATCCAAAGCAGCCTTACCGGTAATAGCCTCAATACGGCGTACACCAGCAGCAACGCCAGTCTCGCTGACAATCTTGAACAGACCAATCTGGCCCACATTCTGTACATGGGAACCACCGCACAGCTCCATAGAGAAATCTGGTACGGTGACAACCCGAACTACATCGCCATATTTCTCACCAAAGAGAGCCATAGCACCCTTATCGGTAGCCTCATCCTTGGACATATGCTCAATAACTACATCAGTACCCTTGAGAATCTCCTGATTTACCAGTTCCTCTACATCAGCCAGCTGCTGAGCAGATACAGGCTCAAAGTTGGTAAAGTCAAAGCGGAGACGATCTGCATTAACAGCAGAACCAGCCTGATTTACCTGATCTCCTACAACCTTCTTCAAGGCAGCCTGCAGGAGATGAGTTGCAGTATGATTGCGGGCAGAAGCCAGCTTGTTAGCCTCATCCAGCTGAATCTCAACCTGCTCGCCCTTTTTCAGCTGACCTTCCTCAACATAGCACTCATGGTAAATAGTGCCATCAGGCAGCTTCTTGGCATTAACAGCCTGCAAACGGCCGAACTCGCTGACGAATACGCCCTTGTCGCCAACCTGTCCGCCACCCTCTGCGTAGAATGGAGTATTGTCCAGAATAATGCCAGCCTCATCGCCGTCACTCAGCTCATCCACCAGCTGACCATCCTTCCAGATAGCTACAACCTTGGCAGACTTGGCCTCTGGATCATGCTTCAAGGCAGCAGTGTCAATACCCTGCAAATCAGGAATAGCATAACGCTCATTCTCAGCACGGGCAGCACGGGCACGATCCCGCTGAACCTGCATTTCCTTGTCAAAGCCTTCCTTATCCAGCTCCATATCCTGCTCATGGAGAATTTCCTCAGTCAGCTCCCAAGGGAAGCCAAAGGTATCATAAAGCTTGAAGCTCAGCTCACCAGACAGAACTTTGCTGCCAGCAGCCTTGGTATCGGCAATATAGCCATCCAACAGCTCCATGCCCTGCTCCAGAGTTGCAGAGAAGCGATCCTCCTCCAGAGCGATAACCTTCTTGATATAATCCTTCTTCTGGCCCAAAGCACCAAAATCACTGGCATCCTTGTAGATTTCATAAACAGCATCTACAGCACCCTCCAGGAACTTATCCTTGATGCCCAGCATACGGCCATGACGAATAGCACGGCGGAGAATACGGCGCAGTACATAGCCTCTGCCCTCATTGGAAGGAAGAATGCCATCCATAATCATAATGGTCATGGAGCGGGCATGGTCCGCAATAACCTTCAAGGAAACATCAGATTCTTCGCTGGCGCCATAAGCCACACCAGAAACCTTGGAAGCGTACTCAATAATAGGGAACAGCAAATCAGTCTCAAAGTTGTTCCGTACACCCTGAACTACAGAAGCAATACGCTCCAGGCCCATTCCAGTATCAATATTCTTGTGCTCCAGATCGTTGTACTTGCCATCCTCAGTTCTATCAAACTGGGTAAATACATTGTTCCAGATTTCCAAATAACGGTCGCAGTCACAGCCTACACCGCAGGTAGGGCTGCCACAGCCTCTTTCCTCACCCAAATCAATGAAAATCTCAGTATCAGGACCGCATGGGCCAGGGCCGATTTCCCAGAAGTTATCATCCAGCTTTACCAGGTGATCTGGATTAAAACCAGGCTGTGCCTTCCAAAGAGCCTCTGCTTCAGTATCCTTTGGATAAATAGAAGCCCACAGCTTATCCTTTGGCAGTTCCAGTACCTCAGTCAAGAACTCCCAGGACCAAGGAATAGCTTCCTTCTTGAAGTAATCACCAAAGGAGAAATTACCCAGCATCTCAAAATAAGTCTGATGACGAGCAGTACGGCCTACATTTTCAATATCACCGGTACGCACACAACGCTGGCTGGTGGTAATACGTCCACGAGGCGGCTTTACCTTGCCTGTAAAATATGCCTTAAAGGGCGCCATGCCGGCACCAATCATTAACAAAGTAGGATCGTTCTCTGGAATCAGAGAAGCACTTGGCAATCTAAGATGGCCCTTCTTTTCAGCAAAGAACTGAAGATAAGCCTCTCTCAATTCATTACCTGACATTTTCTTCAAAACACTCTACCCCCAAATATAAGGATTTATAAAAATACATTTTAACCATGTTATTATAGCATAAATTACTATCTTTGCACAAAATTTTTAACGCAACCTTGACAAAATTTTACAGACTAAAAAAGCAATGGAAAGAAACGGCAAGGCCATTTTCTTTCCATAATATAGGGGTTACAATTTAATTTAGTACAAAACAAATAATGACAAATCCATCCTAAATAAGTATAATATTTGTATAATGTTTGTATAATAATTGTATGAAAAGGAGAGTTTATTATGCATATTCCTGAAAACTATCTCAGTCCCAGCACCTGTGGCGTTTTAGCTGCCGCCATGGCACCGATCTGGTATCTTTCTGTTCAAAAAGTGAAGGAAACCGTACCTACCGAAAAAATGCCTCTTCTAGGTATTGCTGCAGCCTTTTCTTTTGTTGCTATGATGTTCAATATTCCTCTACCTGGAGGCACTACTGGTCATGCCGTAGGCGGCACTTTGGCGGCCATTATGCTTGGTCCTTGGGGGGCCTGTCTAGCCATTAGTACCACATTGTTAGTACAGGCACTTTTCTTTGGCGATGGGGGTATTCTAGCTCTAGGAGCCAATTGCTTTAATATGGCCTTTATCCTTCCTATGTTAGGCTATGGCGTATACAAATTACTGCGCAATCACATGCCTGAATCTGTTGCCGCCGCTATAGGCGGATATGTGGGCATCAATGCTGCCGCTTTGGCTGCTGCCGTAGAATTCGGTTTACAGCCTTTGCTATTTACCAATGAACTGGGCCAGGCTCTTTACTGTCCATATCCTCTGTCTATTTCCATTCCAGCCATGATGCTAGGACATCTAACTATTTTTGGCTTGGCTGAAGCTATTTTCACCGGGGGTATTGTTCTTTATCTTGCCAAAAGCGGTCAGATGGCAACAACCTCTAATTTCCTGCCTAGCCGCAGTGTGGGCAAATCTCTTTATGCCATTCTCATTGCTATGATTGTTCTTTCTCCCCTAGGACTGTTGGCAGAGGGAACTGCCTGGGGTGAATGGGCACCGGAGGAAATTGCCGAATTAACTGAAGATGGAGCTGCCCTAGGCTACACTCCTGCCGGCCTTTTAGATGGCTTTAATCTAGATGTACTCTTCCCTGATTACGCCATTAGCGGTCTGCCTGATATATATGGCTATGTACTATCTGCTATTATGGGCACTGCTATGGTAATCATTGCCTTCAAGCTCATGTCCGCCGCTACAGCTAAATAAAAATGAAATTGCCTGAATGGACAAAGGGGGAGGAAAATTATCTTCCCCCCAAGGATAGGGAGTATTTTCTCGCCAAATCCTTATTAAAAATAACCAGCATACTTAGACGCTATCATCCCAGTATTCAGAAAAAAAATCACTCTAACTGGAAGCCATCTCCTATGGCAGCTATGGCTTCCTGGCTGTTGGTGGTTTTCATTTGCGCTCTTAGTCACAACAGCATTGTACTGCACAGTATTTGCTGTATTTTATTGTGTCTGCTTTGTCTTTATCAGGGCAAAAAAATATGGCAGATTCTAAAGCCTGCCATTATTATGTCCATTTTTACTTTTGTCCTAATTACACCTGCCCTAATGAAATCTCCAAATCCTATACTAATTCTATTGCCATATAAAAGCTTTATCTCATTGCTAGCCACGGGAATATTTGTGCACAGCTACAGCTTTCAGCAAATAACCTGTACCCTTAGCTGGCTTCATCTGCCCAATGTTTTTTTATTTATTTTAGACACCACCTTACGTTATATCTATTTATTAGGTGGTATCGCCCAAGATTCTCTCAATGCCCTTAAACTACGTTCCATAGGACATAATCCACAAAAAACAAATATTACTGTAAACATTTTGGGCACGGTATACCTCAAATCGCAACAAATGTCTTTGGAAATGTATCAGGCTATGGTGTGCCGAGGCTTTAGTGGCAAATATCCTCACAGACATCAGCAGCCCTTTGCCAAAACAGATATATTTCCAATTCTACTAGGTATGATGCTGATATTACTGCATATATATTTAGAATACTAATTATCTAAAATGCAATTTTTGTCCGCTGTGTTCCGTATATGTGAAGCAGCGGACAAAATATTAAATATGAAAAATAAAGGATTTATTTCTATGCTGCCTATCATTACATTAAAAAATATTACTATAGCCTATGAAGCAACTCCCCCTGTTTTGCAAAGCTTTAGCTGTGAAATTCAAGCAGGAGAAACATTGCACCTGAGGGGAGATAACGGCTGTGGTAAAACCACCTTGTTAAAGCTGCTGAATGGACTTCTGCTGCCTCAACAAGGAAAATACATATTTCAGGGAACCGAAGTAACCAAAGAATTGCTAGCTCAGCAAATCTGGTCCAAATCATTTCATCAAAAAATCGGCTATCTCTGGCAAAAGCCGGAGGCACAGCTTTTCTGCAGCAGCGTTGAGGAAGAACTAGCCTTCGCTCCTGTACAAATGGGCTTGACAATGGCAGAAATCCAGCAGCGAGTTCAGGATTCCCTGGAACTTTTAGGCATCTCTCACCTTCGTCAACGCACCCCATATACACTAAGCGGCGGCGAACAAAAAAAGACCGCCATAGGTGCCATCCTTACCATGAATCCCCAAATCTGGATTCTGGATGAACCTATGAACGATCTTGATTTGCAAGCTCAAAGCTGGCTGATAGATTTTCTCTCCAGCTTGAAGAAAGCAGGTAAAACGATAATTTTTACCTCACACCACCAACAGCTTAATCAAATAGCAGATAGAAGCATATCCCTAACTTGAGATATGTCCACAAACTCTATCAGCTTTTTCAATGAAACAATCTACCGATTCTAGTCCTCTGTAATAACCACATTAACCCCTACGCCACCATTGTATTGACAGATTATCTCTTTAAGTTCTGCTACATCCTGATTATACATGCGAATACAGCCCTCAGAAGCATTTGTGCCAATACTATTGGGGTCATGGGTACCATGGATGCCGATGCCATCCCAACCTGTATTCAGAGAGATAAACCAAGGTCCATAAGCACCGGCAATTTCACCATTGCCATCCCCAAAATCGTGGGTCCAATTGCCTGCATAATAAATATCCTCCACCACAAAAGGAATGGTAGCAGAGGGAACCCAGTTTCCTGCTCCGGGAATGGAATACTCTATATATCCCCAGCTAATCGGAGTACGATGATCGCCAGGACGCTCCTTATCCCCAGAATTCATAGCTGTAGCAATAGGATAAACCCTTATAGGCTGGCTATTGCCTTTCTCAAACAACTCCAAGGTATGAGGCAATTTGTGAATATGGATTCGATATTGTTGATTGCCAAAATCCGTAGAAGGCCAATCTGCCAAAGCCCTGCTGGTTGGTATTAATGTCATGCCCAAAAACAATACAAAAACAAAGGTATATGCTATTACACGATAACCTAATCTACACATATCAGCCACAACCTTTCTTATCTAATCTCTCCACCGCCTGGTACCACCACCGCTATGACGGGGAATACCCGACGATGCCTTCTCCTTGTGATAATAGCCATCTCCTGCATTATCTTCATAAACCTCATCCAGATAGCCATCATGGTCATAATCATCTATATAGTCATCTTCATCATAGCTTTTGGTTTGCCAATAACCATCCTTATCATAGTACCCAGGGCTTTCCGGCGTCTTAGAAGGTACAGACTTTACCACCACAGGCTTATTTTTCTTCGGCAGCACCACATTGGTGTAGTAATCCATAACCTCCTGACGAAAGGCCAGTATTTTCTCTGCCAAAGGACCGTTATATTTGGCCGGTATATTCTCCACATAAAACCTCAACATATAGCTATCAGACATTAACCCTCGTTCCAAGCACTGAAATCTGTCAAATTTGGGATAAAATCCTTGCACCTTTGCCAGTTCTCCCAAAGCCGCTGCCGTATTATACAGCACTTTGCCATGGGGATGCTCCCTCTTTGCCTGATAGGACCAATCCTGATGCTCCTCATAGTCGGAAATCTCCCGGGCAAAATTAACAAAATCAAGGGAAGCCTTCATAGCTTTTTCCTTATCTGGATATTGAAAGTCCATTTCCGTCAAGATCTGCAGGCCTTCATTATAACTATCCTCACGATGCTGAAAAAACTCCTGTCTTTCCCTTTCCAACCTGATTCTAGCCATTTCCTCCCTATGATTCAGCAGAGCCACAATACTTCCAGCCAAGACCAACAGCAAAATGAAAAGAACTAACTTTTTGTTTATTCTTCTAGGAAATATGGCCATAATCTCACCATCATTCTGACTGTTTCTGAAATAACAGCATCTGCTCCTGAGTAAGGGAATTGGTATCTGCTGCCGGCAGCTCTGGCAAATCCCCCAAATCCTTCAGGCCAAAGCACTGAAGAAAGGTGTCTGTTGTACCATAGAGAATAGGGCGGCCAATGGTATCTTTCCGGCCTAGCTCTCTAATAAGCTCCATTTCTAAAAGCCGGGACATAATTTTCTCAATGCGAACGCCTCGAATATGCTCTATTTCCTGTTTGGTAATAGGCTGTTTAAAAGCAATAATCGAAAGAGTCTCCATAGCTGCTTGAGACAAATGCTTATCCCGTTCTTCCCCCAAACGCTGTACATAGCTGTAATAATCTGTATTGGTAGCCAGCTGCCAGCCCCCAGCTATCTGCTGAAGCTGAAGCCCACTGCGACGCTGAATCAATTCCTGACGATAGTTATCCAATAATTGCTCCAGTCTTGTGGCATCAACCTGAAGTATTTCCAGCAAGGCTCCATGACTTACAGGCTCACCACTGGCAAAAAGCACTGCCTCCAAGGCTCCTATAAGCCTATCCATACTATACCTCACCTTCTATCCCTAGCTTTTGTTCCCCATTGGCATCACCTACATGGACAACAATTTCTATCTCCCCATATTGACTCTGCTGACAAACCGATATAGTACGAAGCTTTATCAGCTCCAATACAGCCAAAAAGGTAGCAATAAGTTCGCTGCGGCTATGCCCTCTAAAAGCCCTGCAAAATTCCATTTTGCCACCCTGCTGATGAAGTCTGGATATTAGCTCTTCCATCTTCTCTTCTATGGTATATTCTTCATGGGACACCAATACTGGCGGCAGCTTCAATTCCTGTCTGACGGCTATAACATTAGCAAAGGCTTCTACCAACTCTGTTAGGGACAATTGCCTTGGTGCCAAATGCCTAACGGGTATATCCATAGGCTCCCGCGTCAGACGCTTGCCCTGAACCTGCTGCATTTCCTCCATCAGATTGCTAACTTCCTTGAATCTGCGATATTCCAAAATACGCTCTATCAGTTCCTGACGAGGATCTACCTCTTCCTCGTCCTCCTGAGCCTTGGGTGGCCTTGGCAGCAGCATACGGGATTTTATTTGTATCAAAGTAGCAGCCATAATAATAAATTCACTGGTTATCTCAATATTAAAGCTGCGATATCTATCTAGATACTCTATATATTGCTCTGTAAGAGACGCAATGGGAATATCATAAATATCTATTTTATTCTTGTCAATCAGGTGCATCAGGAGCTCCATAGGCCCCTGAAAACACTCCAGATTGATGGAATACTGCTCCATTTTCCTTTTTAGCCCCGATATTTTGCTGCCTGAGCCTCAATCAACTCTTTGTCTGCAAAATAGTTAATCTGCATAGCATTCTTTACATCCTGCAAGGTGGACTCTGCTACTTCACGAGCCTTGTCACTACCTGCCTTCAGAATATCATATACGGCAGCAATATCCTTCTCGTATTCACGGCGACGAGCACGAATAGGCTCCAGCTCAGCCTGAACTATGCTATTCAGGAAACGCTTAATCTTTACATCCCCCAAACCGCCACGGGTATAGTGCTCCTTCAGCTCATCCAGGTTCTTGTATTCAGGCAGATACTTGGCAAAATCCTCCGGCTTGCTAAAGGCATCCAGATAAGTGAATACAGTATTTCCCTCCAAATGTCCTGGATCAGATATCTTAATATGAGTAGGATCTGTATACATATTCATAATCTTCTGCTGGGCAGTCTTTTCATCATCCGAAAGATAGATGCAATTGCCCAAGGACTTACTCATCTTGGCCTTGCCATCTGTGCCTGGCAGACGACGGCAAATATCATTGTCTGGCAGCATAATATCTGGCTCAACCAAAGCATCTGTATTATAAATACGATTGAAGCTGCGTACAATTTCCTTAGTCTGCTCCAACATAGGCAGCTGATCCTCCCCCACTGGTACCAAGGTAGCTTTGAAAGCGGTAATATCTGCAGCCTGGCTAATTGGATAGCAGAAGAAACCTACTGGAATACTGCCACCAAAGCCACGCATTTGAATTTCAGATTTAACAGTAGGATTGCGCTGTACTCTGGCAACTGTAACTAAATTCATGTAATAAAAGCTCAACTCTGTAAGCTGTGGTACCATAGACTGAATAAACAGGGTGGATTTGGTTGGATCCAAACCTACAGACAAATAATCCAGGGCAACCTCTATAATATTCTGACGAACCTTTTCTGGATTATCAAAATTGTCAGTCAGAGCCTGAGCATCTGCTATCATGATATAAATATCATCAAATTCACCGGAATTCTGCAGCTCAACTCTCCGCTTCAAGGAACCAACGTAATGTCCCATATGAAGCTTGCCTGTTGGTCTATCACCTGTTAAAATAATCTTTTTCATCTTACAAAATCCTCCCCATATACAATCTGACATCAAATCAAATTATAACCCCTAAAATCAAATAAAATACACTAAGCACCAATTTCTGTATCGGTATCAAAACCATGGTCAGAAATGGTGTCATCATTAACACTATTAAAATAATAAAGCTATACCGTTCCAAAGACATGAGCTTGTAGGCCAAATTTCCTGGCAGCAAAACCATCAATATTTTAGAGCCATCCAGTGGGGGCAGTGGCAACATATTGAAAATAGCAAAATTGATATTAAACATTACCATCATGGACAGCACCAGACGCACGCCTTCAGAGAATATCCCCAACCTATGCAACAAAAGTAAGGAGAACAAGGACAAAAAAGCCACTAACAAATTAGCTGCTGGTCCAGCTGCCGCTACCAGCAATTCACCCTGGCGCCAATTGCGGAAATTTCTGGCATTTATCATTACCGGCTTGGCCCAGCCAAAATGGGCTACCAACAACATAATCAAACCTATAGGATCAATATGTGCCATCGGATTCAAGGTAAGCCGCCCCGTCATTCTAGGCGTAAAATCTCCCATGGCATCTGCTGCCTTGGCATGAGCATATTCATGTATCACCAAAGCAATTATCAAGCCTGGCAGACCTGCTATAAGCCCTGTTAGGCTAAAATCAAACATAAATTCCTCCCATTGTGTCCCAAGCTATTTTATGTGCAAATGCATCAGCTCAGAAATACAGCTTATTTCTGCAGCTCTCTATAAAGCAGAATGGCTGCTATGGTTTTAGCATCACAGATTTCTCCAGATTTAATTTTCTCCATAGCCTCCTCCATAGTCAAAAGCACTACATTGATAAATTCATCCTCATCAGTATGCTGCTTGCCAGCAACCAAACCCTCAGCTGCGTAAACATAGATAAACTCATTGGAAAAACCTACTGTAGTAGCCAGCTTAGTAAGAAAATGATATTTTTCTGCCTCATAGCCAGTTTCTTCCGAAAGCTCACGACGGGCACACACTAATGGCTCCTCATCTACAGCGTCCAACTTACCAGCTGGAATCTCCAAAGTTATCTGCTGAATAGGATAACGATATTGACGAACAAAAATCATACGACCATCAGACAATACTGGTAAAACTGCAGCTGCACCAGGATGCTTAATCCATTCTCTTACAGACTGATTGCCATTAGGAAGCTCCACATAATCACGCTTTACATGCAGCAAAGTACCATCAAAAATATCCTCGCTGCTAATCTTTTTTTCAATTAAATCCTCATCCATTAAATCCTCATCCATTTTTTCTATACTCCTCTTTCTTCACACCTGCATAGGCAATCATTTCTCTAGCATTATCCAAGGATGCCGATGATACATTGGCACCAGAGGCCATTCTAGCTATTTCATTCACCCTTTCTCCAGTGGTAAGAGGGTGAATAACCGTAGAGGTTTGATTGTCAATCACATGCTTACTAATATAGAGATGAATATCCGCCATGCAAGCAATTTGCGGCAGATGGGTAATACACAATACCTGTCTGTGAGCTGCTACCATAGCAATACGCTCAGCCACCATCTGGGCAGTACGACCGCCAATACCTGTATCGATTTCATCAAATACCATGCTGGCTGGCGAACCATCCCTATTAGCCGTAACTGTCTTGATAGCCAAAGCAATACGAGAAAGCTCGCCTCCAGAAGCAACCTTCTGAATAGAACGAGGTTCCTGACCAGGATTGGCTGAAAACAGAATATCCAGCTTATCACAGCCATTAGCCGACAATTCTTTACCAGATAATACTTGTATTTGGAATCTAGCGTTAGCCATTCCCAGATCCTGCAAATGCTTTTCCACAGCCTGAGACAACTTCTCAGCTATCTCCTGACGCAAAGAGGATATTTCCTCTGCGCCCTTAACAGCTGCCTGATATTTTTCCTCTCTCTGCTGCTGAAGCAACGCTATGTCATCATCATAACTTTCAATGCTGTCCAGCTCCTGACGGCATTTCTCACCGTATGCCAAAACATCCTTTACATCAGCACCGTATTTCTTGCGCAGCTTGTCAATAACATCCATACGGCTCTGTAATTGATCCAAAAGCTGGGGATCAAACTCTAGAGAATCCACATAATCCCTAACCTCATAGCCTGCTTCCTTAATCTGTATGGCCGCTTCACCAAGTATCTCAATGACGCCCTCTAAAGAGTCATCATAACGATTTAGACCTCGAAGGCTTTCCACAGCTTCTTCCAAACCGCTTATTACGCCAATACTGTTGCCACCACCATATAAAAGCTGGCAGGCATTGCTGCCAAAGCGGGAAATCTTCTCGCCATTGGTCATTTTATCAATGCGGCGCTGCAGTTCATCATCCTCGCCCTCTTGCAGCTGAGCTGATTCTATTTCCTGCAGCTGCCAGCGCAACATATCCTGACGCTGAGCATAATCTTGACAGGCATTTTCCTTTTCAAGCAGTGCCTGACAGGATTGACGATAGGCTTGGTAAAGCTCCTGATAGCTTTTTAGGCTTTGCTGTAAATTCTTGCTGCTGCCATCCACTAAATCCAGCTGATTCTCCTGCTTCAGCAAGGATAAATTTTCATTTTGACCATGAATATCAACTAACAAATTTCCTAGCTTTTTCAGTACAGCTAGAGTGGTATGACTACCGTTAACCAAGATACTGCCCCTGCCAGCTGCCGTTATCTGCCTTGTGATAATCAACTCATCCCCATCTGTAGTAATGAGCTGCTGATGCAGGAATTCCTTTACAGAGGTTTGCTGCTCCAAGCTAAAAACAGCCTCCACTCGCATCCAATCACAACCATTGCGAATCATATCCGTAGTCAAACGACGCCCCAGCATAGCCCCCAAAGCATCTATCAGAATGGATTTACCTGCACCTGTTTCACCAGTGAGAATATTCAATCCCTTATCAAATTCAATTTGGACATGCTCCAGCAAAGCAAAATTCCAAACAGTCAATGTATTCAGCATAAAATTCCCCTACTCTGGTTAATCACTTGTAATCATATTCTTCATATGCTCTGCCACTTTTCCAGCGGACACATCCTGTCTTACCACTACCAAAACAGTATCATCTCCCGCAACCGTGCCAATCAGTTCCTGCCAGTTAGCATTATCCAAAGAAAAAGCTACCGTTCCACCTGCACCAGGATGAGTTTTGATAACTATCAGATTGCCACTATGCTCTATCTGAGTAACTACATCCTGAAAAATCTTTTGCATTTTTACCTCAGAATGAGCTCTTTGCAAATCCTTTGGAAAAGCATATCTGTATTTGCCACGACCATATGGAACCTTCACCAAATGCAGTTCCTTGATATCCCGAGATACCGTAGCCTGAGTTACATCTATTTTTTGTTCTCGCAGAACTGCTGCCAGCTCCTCCTGAGTTTCAATACTTTGAGCCTCAACTATAGCCTTGATTTTTGCCTGTCGATAATTTTTCAATTGTTTCACCCCGCCAATCCACGTTTTGCCTTACGGCGATATTCACTCTTTTGTCAGCAAGATATACCACATATCTTATTACAAGCTGCGCCACAACTTACTCTTCAAGGTATAGTAATAATTTCTATCCTCAAATTTGATAATCTTAGCAGCATTCTTTGCTTTGCGAACCGTTATTTCATCTCCAGGCAACAAAGGATAGCTCTCCTGTCCATCCAAAGTAATCTGAATATCCTGATGCACAGCAGCAATATGTATGCGCACATAATCCTCATCAGATATAACCATGGGCCGTACCTCTAGTGTGTGAGGACATATAGGTGTTATCAGCAATGCCTTTACCGCAGGATTGATTACAGGCCCTCCCGCAGACAAGGAATAGGCCGTAGAGCCTGTTGCTGTAGATACAATAACACCATCTGCCTTATAGTCTGTCATCCGACAGCCATCCACACTAACTCCTAGGTGTAGCATTCTTGACACACCGCCCTTACCAATAACAATATCGTTTAGCGCATGTCCCAAAAACTTCTTTTCCCCGCGACTAAATTGGAAACTGGAAATTACAGTACGTTCTTCTATATAATACTGATTCTCTAACAACTTTTGCAGTCTGCCTTCCAGCTCCGGCACCTCAATATCCGCCAAAAAGCCAACATTGCCAATGTTGATACCACAACAAGGAATATCCTGAGCATAAAGCTGACGACATACACCTAACAAGGTGCCATCACCACCAATACTTAAACCAAGATCTACCTTTTGGTTACTCATTTTTTTGACTGCCAGCTCCGGATAGCCAAATTTTTCTGCTGGCTCTCTCAACATTACCAGCCTAACATCCTTATCAGCAAAAAAATCTACCAAACGCTTCAGCACACCAGCAGATTCTATTTTGTCTGTATTAGGAAAAACAGCTATTGTTTTCATTTGTCCAACGCTCCATGAGCTGCCTGCACGGTAGACAATACTAACTCATCGGTAACACCATCTACCGCCGCAGCATCCTTGCTCAGCCATATTAGATATTCAATATTGCCCTCTGGGCCCTTAACTGGCGAAAAAGTCAGAGCTTTGGGCACTAGCTCTAGCTGACGAACCAAAGATACAATCCGGAATACAACTTCCTCATGGACCTTGGCATCCCTCACTACACCTTTTTTGCCAACTTTTTCTCTGCCAGCCTCGAATTGAGGTTTAATCAGAGCCACAATCTCACCAGCAGGCTGCAGCATAGCCTTAACTGCTGGCAAAACCTTCTCCAAAGAAATAAATGCCACATCTATGGAAGCCAAATCCACTAACTGTCCCAACTGCTCCGGAGTAACATTCCGCACGTTAGTGCGTTCCATATTTACAACTCTCTCATCAGTACGCAAACTCCAGGCCAGCTGACCATAGCCCACATCGATAGCAAAAACCTTGCTAGCACCATTTTGCAGCATGCAGTCAGTGAATCCACCTGTAGACGCCCCGATATCTGCTGCAACCTTCCCCTGCAGGGATACGCCAAATTCCTTGATGGCCTTTTCAAGCTTCAAGCCGCCTCTGCTAACATAAGGCAAATCATTGCCCAGAAGGCGAATCTCTGCCTCAGGCTTCACCATAGTACCTGCCTTATCTATTTTCTGCCCATCTACCAGCACCAGGCCAGCCATGATAGTAGTTTTCGCCCGTTCTCTGCTTTGGACAAGATTTCTCTTTACCAGCAGCACATCAAGTCTTTCCTTAGCCATCAATCCATACCACCAATTTTGTCCACAATTCTATCTGCAATCTGCTGTGGCAGCAAACCGCATAATTCCAACAACTCAGGGCAGGAACCCTGCTCCACGAATTCATCTTTTATGCCAAAGCGCAATACTGGCACCAGATGATTATTATCTGCCAAAAACTCCAACACAGCCGAGCCAAAACCACCTGCTAGGGCATTTTCCTCCAAAGTAACCAACAGCTCCGGCTGCTTTGCTAAAATACCTTCTAGAAGCTCCTTATCCAATGGCTTCACAAACCGCATATTAACCACCGTGGTTTTTATATTAGCCATATTCAGCATCGAAGCTGCTTCTACTGCCTTTAGCACCATACTGCCCACAGCCAGCAATACTACACCGCTGCCATCACCAGAAATAATTTCTCCCTTGCCAATAGGCAATTTTTCCAGCTCACCCTCCAAAGGAGTACCCGTGGCACTGCCTCTTGGATAACGCACAGCCGCTGGCCCTGCATACTGCGAAGCCGTATATAGCATATGACGCAGTTCATTTTCATCCTTAGGAGCCATAACCACCATATTAGGTATATGACGCAAATAGGAATAATCAAAAACACCATGATGTGTAGGGCCATCGGAACCTACTAAGCCAGCTCTATCCAAACACAGAGTTACCGGCAGCTTTTGCAGACAGATATCATGTACCACCTGATCATATGCTCTTTGGGCAAAGGTAGAGTACAATGCTACCATAGGATGAGCCCCGGCAGCAGCCATACCAGCTGCCATGGTTACGGCATGCTCCTCTGCAATACCCACATCAAAAAATCGCTCTGGGAATTGCTGAGCAAATGCCTTCAAGCCCGTACCTGATGGCATAGCTGCTGTAATCGCAACAACATCATGATTTTTCCAACCCAATTCCACCATGGTCTGACTAAATATATCTGTATAGGATGGCGGCGCATCCTTTTTCTTGATTACCTGACCAGTAGCCTTATTGAATTTGCTAATACCATGGAATTTATTAGGATTTTCTTCCGCTGGCAAATAGCCCTTACCCTTATGAGTGCGAATATGAACCAAAACCGGCCCCTCTGTCTGAGATAATTGACGGAAAACCTCCTGCATGGCCTGAATATTGTGTCCATCAAGAGGGCCTATATAGGTAAAGCCCAATTCTTCAAACCAGCTGCCAGCGCTGATTGCAGCCTTTACTCCCTCCTTCAGACATTCAGCCGTTTTGAAAACAGTATCTCCTATACGGGGAATATTCCGCAGAAATCCTCCAATATCCTTCTTGGCCTTGGCATACTGCGGAGCCAGTTTTATTTGTGATAAATACTCTGATAAGGCTCCTACATTTTTATCGATAGACATTTCATTGTCATTGAGAATAACCACCAGACGTCTGCCAGAAGCTCCTGCTGAATTCAATCCTTCATAAGCTTCGCCGCCCGTCAATGCGCCATCCCCAATAATGGCAACCACATTGTAGTCCTTTCCCTCCAGATCTCTAACAATAGACATGCCTACTGCTGCCGAAATAGAGGTGCTGGCGTGGCCCACACCAAAGGCATCACAAGGAGATTCCTGTCTTTTAGGAAATCCTGTAATACCATGAAATAATCTCAAGGTATGAAATCTTTCCTTGCGGCCAGTAAGAATTTTATGGGCATAGGCCTGATGACCAACATCCCAGATGATCCTATCCTGTTGAGGATTGAATACACTGTACAATGCCAATGTCAAATCTACTGTACCCAGACTAGGTGCCAAATGCCCCCCATTGTCGGCACAAGTATCAATAATCATCCGTCGCAGCTCACCTGACAGATTCTTTAGCTGGGACAGAGACAGCCGTTGTATATCCCCGGGACATTTTATCCCATCCAGTATCTGTTCCAAAAAGCTCTCCCCTTTTTTATTTATTACGCTTTAATAGCATCTCCACCAGCTCTCTCAGGAAGGATGCTTTATCCCCAAATATTTCCAAAGCCTCTACAGCCTGCTGCACAGTATCAGCAGCCAGCTGACGAGCTTCCTCCAAGGAAGTCAGCGTTACATAGGTTGATTTCTCATTGCGTTCATCACTACCTACTGGCTTGCCAATAACAGCTTCATCACCTACTACATCCAGAATATCATCAGTTATCTGGAAAGCTAGACCGAAGCAATCTGCATATTCAGTCAAGGCCTGCAGCTGCTTTTCATCAGCTCTAGCCATAATGGCGCCACTGCGAATAGCCGCTCTAAACAAAGCACCAGTCTTGCCCATGTGCATTTTGCGCAGCTCATCCATGGAAATTCTTTTTCCCTCAGACAGCATATCAATAACCTGGCCGCCAACCATACCATTAGGGCCTGCTGCCACACTCATTTCCCTCACCACCTGCAGCAACAACTCTGCTGGCACATTGGACTGACGAAGAATAACCTCAAAGGCCTGAGTCAGCAGTGCATCCCCTGCCAAAATAGCCAAGGCTTCACCATAAACCTTGTGATTGGTAAGCTTGCCACGGCGATAATCATCGTTATCCATAGCTGGCAGGTCATCGTGTATCAAGGAATACGTATGAATCATCTCAATGCCGCAGGCAGCCTGAATAAAATCTGTTCCCTTGGCTCCTACAGCATCTGCTGCGGCCATCAACAAAATAGGGCGCAGTCTCTTACCGCCAGCGGTAAGACTATATTCCATGGAATCCGCTAATTCAGGTACCAGAGCCTTATCCTTACCTAATTCTTTAATCAAAGTCTCCTCAACCAGCTTGATGCGCTCATTCCACTGTACCTTATCCATTACTGCTCCCCCTCTATAATCAGCTGCTTTTCTACAATTTCTCCCCTAGGAGATTCCTGCAGCATAATATCCATTTTCTTTTCCGCCTGTTTCAAGGCCTCCATACATTTAGCAGACAATTCCATACCCTTGGTATAATCTGCCACAACATCCGCCAAAGGAGACTGCCCCTTTTCCAGACGGCTAACAATATTCTCCAGCTCCTGAAGATTTTCTTCAAAGGAAGCCTGTTTTTTTCTTGGCATATTATACCTCCTCCAAGGACCTTACCTGAGCATAAATTTTGCCATCATGAATATCTACACAGATATCTTCACCTGCTTTAATATTCCGTACAGTAGTAACTATTTGATTATTTTCATCCCGTACCATGCCGTAACCACGGCGCAGGGTATTCATCGGATTAATCAGCTCCAGCTTATCCATAAGATGAAGCAGGTGCTGTTCATGCTGCTTCAGCAGCAATTGACTATTTTTCCCCAACCGCTCTACCAAATTGTCCAATCTCTCCGTTCGCTGTTCCAGCATCAAATGAGGATTTTTCATCACTGAGCGACTCATAAGACTATCCAAATATTTTTGCCGTATATTCAGCTGATGCAGTGCACTACTTCTTAGTCTAGCTTGCAAACTATCCAGCTGCACCGCTATCTCCTGAGCATCTCGCACAGCCATTTCCGCAGCCTGAGAGGGTGTAGCCGCCCGCTGATCTGCCACAAAATCCGCCAAGGTGAAATCTGTTTCATGGCCTACAGCAGATATTACCGGTATATCAGAATGATATATGGCTCTTACCACAGCTTCCTCATTAAAAGCCCACAAATCCTCTAAGGATCCGCCGCCTCTGCCTACAATTAAAACATCTACTGGATATTTGGCATTAAAAAATTCCACCGCTTGAGCAATCTGCTCTGCCGCACCAGCCCCCTGCACCTGTACAGGCTTCAGCACCAGCTTTATATTAGGAAAACGTCTTTTGGACACCCTATAAATATCCCGCAAAACTGCTCCTGAGGGGGATGTAACAATACCTATGGTAGTTGGATAAACCGGCAATGGCTTCTTGTGCTCCGGCTCAAACAGTCCCTCCTGAGACAATCTGGCTTTAAGCTGCTCAAAGGCCATAGCCAAATCCCCTATGCCATCAGGCAGCATATTATCTACATATAGCTGATAGCGGCCGCCATCCACATAGACATTAACAGCACCTGCTGCAATAACAGCCATACCATCTTCGGGCCTAAAGCGCAATCTAGCAGCACTGTTTCTAAACATTACACATGGTATAATCCCCTGTGCATCCTTTAGATTAAAGTAACAATGTCCCGAGGCATATTGCTTAAAATTAGAAATTTCTCCTTTAACAGCCAAATTGCGAAGGGCTCTATCTCCAGAAATTAAATTTGCCAAATATCTGGTCAACTCTCCTACTGTTACCACCTTGGACACATTATCACCTGCCTTGCACTTTTGCTTACACGCCTTTACACCATGTCAAAATGTGACCACCAGATATATCAGGCCTTATTAACACCAGCCAAAACACCATTGATAAAACGGCTGGAATCATCAGTACCATATTTCTTGGCCAACTCGATAGCCTCGTTGACAACTACGCCTACATCGGTCTTTTCTTCGTCAAATTTCAACTCATAAACTGCCATACGAGCGATATTACGATCCACGCCAGCCATACGAGAAACTTTCCAATCCTTGGCTGCCTCATTAATAATAGCATCTATATCCTCACGAAAGGTCATGGTGCCATATACCAGTTTTTCAATAAATTTTCTATCCATGCTGCTTACATGGGCATTATTCAGCTCTGCCACAGCTGCCTCAATAGCCCGTTCCTGGGCTTCGCGGCTAGCTATGCTCTCTGCATCTGAATTAAAATCCAACTGAAACAAAGCCTGCAAAGCCAATTCACGAGCCTGTCGTCTACTCATATATTTTATTCCTCTTTCTCAAAGTCATTAAACTATCTTAACCGGTGAATATCTCTTGGAATACAATCCTTGATATTCTGCCAAGTATTGCCCTCTCGATCCACGTTCATGCCTATAAAAAGCCCTACAGCCCCCATAAGCACAACAAAAAGCATATTCCAAAAGCCAAATATAAGAATACATACTCCCAATACCATACCTGTCATACTACAGGCACATTTACCGGGATGCCTTTCCCACAAATGCTGAAAAAAGGCCACCACACTGTCCTTTAACAATCAAATCACCGCCTACTATCTAATACGGCGTTTCTTTACCACAACGCCATTGGCAATGCTTTGCACTGAAATCTTTATATCAACATCCTCAACACCGGCAACCTCTACCAGATATTTGGCAAGCTGCTGTCTTAGTTCATCACTAAGATCAGGGATATTGCGTTCCTGACTAACCCCCAGGGAAAGCTCCAGCTTGAGAAAATCCCCCTGATCCTTCCGATGCTCCACCAGGCTCTTCACCTTTGCCTGCTGTACACCACGAACCTTGACTGCCATGGACTCAGCCATATTGCGAATAGCAGCTAGGCTAACACTAATCTGTCCAGAGCTGCCATTAACAAGCAAAAGATCCTTGGCATTAACCTGATTTCGATTGCGATCAAAGCTGCACAAAAGCAAATGCAGGCTTAGTAAAACTCCTACCCCTGCTGCCGCCGCTGTCTGCCATTGGTTGATAAAATATTCGTATTCATTCAAAAGAACCCTATCAGGAACAATATGCAGGCATAGAGCTGCTATGCCTGCACAAAAAGCTCCTGCAATTAGAGTATAGATAAATAATAGGCCTCTATTAAAAATCCCCATTATACTGCACCCTTTTGCTTAACGCACACGAACCTCTTCCTCTTTAGTCTCAGTTTCTGGGAAGCCAACACCCTGAACATGAACATTAACCTCTACTACAGAAAGGCCTGTCATTGATTCAATGGCATTCTTAACCTTTTCCTGAACATTCAGAGCCACATCCGGGATGCGTACACCAAATTTTACAATGATATACAGGTCAACAGCAGCCTCGGTTTCGCCAACTTCTACCTTGACGCCCTTGGCCAGATTCTTTTTCCCAAGAATCTCTGCAATACCGCCTACCAGGCCGCCGCTCATACCAGCAATACCATCTACCTCGGTAGCGGCCATGCCAGCAATAATGCTAACAACCTCATCAGCAATGCGTACAGAGCCAATGCCCTCATCAAGTTTAATGTTTTCGTTTGCCATAATAAAAACCTCCCTTGCAACTCTAAACCGAGATTTTAAATTATGCAGTCAATTTTTCTATGGAGAAATCCTGCATATTTATTTCTCGTCACAAAAATTGTAAATACAATTCTTTATCTATTATTTTACCAAACATATAGACTTTATACAAGTTTTTTTACAAAAATGTATAAAAAAAGGGACACTGCCCCAAAAACAGTCTCCCTTTTTGTGCAGTATTAATTTATCAAGGTTCTGAATTAAGCACGCTCGATGTAGTTGCCGGTACGAGTATCAATTCTCAGTACATCTCCCTCGTTGATGAACAGAGGAACACGTACTGCATAACCAGTCTCCAAAGTAGCCATCTTGGTTGCACCAGTAGCAGTATTGCCCTTTACACCTGGCTCACACTCGGTAACAGTCAGATCTACGGAGTTTGGCAAAGTGATACCGATAACACGGCCCTTGAAGGACTGAATAGCAACTTCCATATTCTCCTTCAGGTAGTTCAGTGCATCACCCAGCTGTTCCTTGTTCAGCTCAGTCTGCTCATAAGTCTCATTATCCATGAAAGTGTACATACCATCAGCCTCATAGAGGAATGCCATGCGGGCAGTCTCCAAATGAGCAGCAGGCATCTTCTCGTTAGGGTTGAAGGTACGCTCTACTACAGCGCCAGTCTCAACATTCTTAATCTTGGTACGAACGAAAGCTGCACCCTTACCTGGCTTTACATGCTGGAATTCAACAACCTGCCAAACGCCACCATCAATCTCAATAGTCAGGCCAGTGCGGAAATCGGTACTTGTAATCATAAATAAAAACCTCCAAAAAATAATTTACAATTTCATTTCTATGCATTACACGCATAGTTCAATTAATTCCTTAGAGCTGTGAGTAAGAATCTCGCAGCCCTCAGGAGTAACCGCCACCGTATCTTCAATACGGACGCCACCCCAATCAGGAATATAGATGCCAGGCTCTACTGTAACCAGCATATTTTCTTCCAATGCTTCACAGGTACTAGCTGGCGAAAGTCTTGGCTCCTCGTGAATCTCCAAGCCAACGCTATGGCCCAAACCATGGCCAAAATACTTATCATAACCAGCCTCCCTAAACAGCTGACGTACTGCAGCGTCCACAGCCTTGCCAGATGCCCCAGGCTTAACCAGGCTTACCCCTAGCCTTTGTCCCTGCAGAACCAGATTGTATATTTTCCTCTGTTTTTCATCAGGAGAACCTACACAAATGGTACGAGTCATATCAGAATGATAGCCCCTATATACAGCACCATAGTCCATTGTAACAAATTCTCCAAGATTTATCAACTTTTCTGTAGCAGTTCCGTGAGGGAGACTGCCTCTTTTGCCAGAAGCTATAATGGTGGTAAAGGATGGACACTGGGAACCCTTGGCTCTCATTACATTCTCCAAGGCTGCTGCCACATCATTTTCACTAACACCTGGCCGGATATAGGTAAGGATATAATCAAAGGCTTCATCCCCTATGGACATAGCCTTGCGAATGCAGGCCAGCTCCTCAGCAGACTTTATCTGGCGCAGAGAATCCAGACTTACAGAGGTAGTAAAATCCGCGTCATGCAAAAGCTGGGCAATTTTGCCATGCCAATCAAAGCACAGATTACTGCCCTCAAAGCCAACCTTTTGCAAGCCTTCCTCATTAATCAACTCACCTACCCGCCGCAATAGGCCCTTTTCCTGCTTGCGAATCTGAAAATCCGGTACTTCCTTTTCAGCCTGCTCAATATAGCGAAAATCTGTTACCAGCTGAGCACTATTCATACTGATAACCAGCATGGAATCATCTCCGGTAAAACCGCTAAAATAGTGAAGATTCTCCAGCTTGCTGATAACGACTCCATCCAAGCCTTTGTCCCGCAAAAATTCTCTCAGGTGATTCAAACGATTTTTATACATATCCATAGCATTTACCTCTGTGCCTTGATTTTCTTCATAGCCACATACATAGCTGCACTATAGCTGTCTGTGCCAAAGCCCAAAATCTGCCCCATAACCACAGGAGCAATTACAGATTTATGACGGAACTCCTCCCGGGTATGCACATTGGAAATATGCACCTCAATAACTGGTACATTAACAGAAGCAATGGCATCCCGCAAAGCAATACTATAATGGGTAAAGGCTCCCGCATTGAGAATGATGAAATCCACTCCCTTGGCCGGGGCCTGCTGAATCATATCTATCAGGCCGCCCTCGTAGTTGGACTGATAAAATTCTGTCTCCACTCCCTGCTCCGCCGCCTGCTGAGCCAGCATTTCGTTAATATCCTGCAAAGTCGTACTGCCATAAATCTCTGGTTCTCTGGTACCCAGCATATTCAGATTTGGACCATGCATTACCAGTATTTTGCTCATTTTTACTACTTCCTTCCTCTATTAACAGACTATGCCTGCATAGCCTTCCAGCCTAAGATTCAATTGACGCCAATCAGCTGTAAAAATTCAGCCTCGTCAATTATGGTGATGCCCAGCTCCTGAGCCTTTACCAGCTTACTGCCTGCAGCCTCTCCAGCCAGAACATAATCCGTCTTTTTGGACACAGAGCCTGCTGCCTTGCCACCATGAGCCTCAATCAGGTTCTTGGCATCATTACGGCTCAAAGTTGGCAAGGTGCCGGTTACCACCACTGTTTTGCCAGCTAGAGCATCATCCACAATGCCGGTATCCTGCAGCTCCATATTAACTCCATATTCCTTCAATCTTCTAAGAATATCTCGATTCACATCATCCCGAAAATATTCATAGATAGCCTGACTGCCAATACTGCCAATATCCCGCACCTGCTGAATATTTTCCACATCAGCCTCTGCCAAGGCATCTATAGAGCCATAGTGGAGCATCAGCTCTCTAGCGGCTGCCTTGCCTATACCGGCAATACCCAGTCCAGTTACCAAGCGCTGTGGCTCATTTTCCTTGGCCTTTTCTATGGCTGCCAACAGCTTGTCAGTATTCTTTTCCTTGCCAACAACACCCTTAGCAATCAATTCATCCCGCCGAACAGCAAGATTAAAGATATCAGCAATATCATGTATGTATTTACCTTCAATCAAAGCGTGAATATTCTGCTCACCTATACCTTTAATATCCATAGCATCCCTGCTGACAAAATTGATAATATGGCTTTCCAACTGAGCTGGACAGGAAGGATTGGTACATTTGATATCTGCCGTATCTACCTCCCGCACTGCCTTGTGACCACAAACAGGGCAAATATTACCTATCAAGAAAGGCACTGCTCCCACAGGACGCTTTTCATGACATACAGACCGCACCTTTGGGATAATCTCTCCAGATTTAAACACCTTGATAGTATCACCAATGCGAATATCCAAGCCATCAATAAAATCCTGATTGTGAATGGTAGCTCTCTCTACCTTGGTACCGCAAAGCTGTACAGGCTCAAATACTGCCGTTGGGGTAATCCGCCCAGTACGGCCCACAGACAGCTCAATATTCAGCAATTTGGTTTCCTTTTCCTCTGGAGGATATTTGTAGGCCACCGCCCATCTAGGCACCTTGGAGGTTTCCCCCAAGGCCTGCCGCTGAGCAAAGCTATTCAGCTTCACCACAGCCCCATCAATATCATAGGGCAGTTCTCCTCTAGAGGCCCCAATCTTATCAATAGCCCCCATAACTTCGCTGGCAGTATGACACACCTGATAATTGTGAATCACCTTGATGCCCTGCTTCTTCATAAATTCATAAGCCTCAGTATGACTGGCAAACTCCCTGCCCTCAACCTTTTGCAGGTTAAAGACAAACATGGACAACTGCCGTTCCTTTACCACCTTGCTATTCAACTGCCGCAGGGTTCCCGCCGCGCAGTTCCGAGGGTTGGCAAACTGCTTCAGTCCCAGCAGCTCCTGACGAGCATTAACCTTGGCAAAGGCCTCCCGACTCATATAAACCTCGCCTCGAATTTCAAAATATGGCAAAGGCTCCTTGATTTTTTCCTTGATATCCTTGATAACTTTGGCATTCTCTGTAACATCTTCACCTTGCACAATGCCATCACCTCTGGTAATAGCCTGAGCAAGAATACCATCCCTATAGCGCAGGGCCAGAGATAAGCCATCAATTTTTTCCTCTACCACAAACTCTGGATTATCCAACTGCTCTATAGCAGAAGCCACAAAGTCCTCTACCTCCTGACGGGAAAAAACATCCTGCAAGGAAAGCATGGGCACATCATGGGTTACCAACACCCCAGCTTCACGACGAGCATTGCCTCCCACCATCTGAGTAGGAGAATTCTTGGTAACCAGCTCTGGGTAATCTGCTTCCAGCTTTTTTAACTGCAGCATAAGCTGATCATATTCATAATCAGAGATTTCCGGCTCATCGTTATTGTAGTAACAATTGTTGTGATGACGGATTTCCTTCCGAAGCCGATTCAGCTCTTTTTTTACCTCTTTTATATCCATCTCAATAGCACCTTTCTCCCATCAAACTTTTTTCAAAGGAGCATATCTCTGCATCAGCTTTTTCAGGCCAATACCAGGAAAATTAATTTGAATCTCTGTTTCCTCGCCACTGCCTGCCACCTTCACCACAGTGCCAGTGCCCCATTTGGAATGAGCAGCCTTGTCACCTACCTGCCATTGAATAGACATATCCGGTCGATTCAGACTCTTGGTACCCATTTTTACAGAACCTGCCAAGGATGGATTGGCACTGCGCAAAGCATTGAGAGCCTCCAAGCCAGACATAGGCTGTCCTTTAGGAGAAGGCTTAGTTGTAGACATATTTAGCCTCATGGTTCCTGCCTGAGCACCAACATTTTGCCCATAGCCACCGGAGTTAACTGCAGCACGAGAAGCAGAACTGCCGGCTCCATAAGAACCAGTAGAGCGGCTTGCTCCGTAAGAGCCTGCCCCATAACCGCCAAAGCGACCAGCCTGATTCCCTAGATTATTCCGACTGCCGATACCGCCACCGCCAATACTGCCCCAGCCATCATAATTGCCGCCGAAGCCCACAAAACTATCCTCTCTTCTACGACGGAAGGCCAGCTCCTCCTTTAGTTCCTCTGGGAATTCATACAGGAAGCGGGAGGGCTCGTGAGCCTCGGTACGACCAAAGATAGTGCGTATGGAAGCATAGGTCATATACAGCTTGCGCTGGGCTCTGGTAATACCTACATAACAGGTACGCCGCTCCTCCTCCAGCTCATCAGGCTCCATCAAGGTACGGCTGTGAGGGAACATACCCTCCTCCATACCAGTCATAAACACCACAGGAAACTCCAAGCCCTTGGCAGAGTGGAGCGTCATGAGAGTAACTCTCTCCTCCTCCAAATCAGAATTATCAATATCTGACAGCAGAGCCATTTTGCTAAGGAAGTTCTCCAGATTTGGTTCTTCCTCCTCTTCCTTCTCAAAATCCTTGGCTACTCCTACAAACTCCTGCAGATTTTCAATCCGGGATTCGTTTTCCAGCTTTTTCTCCGCCTTGTCATTTTTCAAGGCTTCAAGATAGCCGGTAGCATCCATAACCTCTTGAATCAAATCCGAAACAGCCAGCTTATCCATGCGCTCCATAAGCTGGAAAAGCAGCTCCGCAAATTTCTTCAAAGGATTTTTGCTCCGAGCGGTTAAGCCAGGCACCTGCTCCAAAAGCTCCTCATTGGCAATTACCTCAAAAAGGCTGAGATTGTTTTCCACGCCATAGACCATTAGCTTTTCAATGGTACTCTGCCCCAAGCCTCTCTTAGGCACATTGATAATCCGCATGAGGCTTACAGAATCCATCGGGTTGTACAGCACCCGGAGATAGGCGGTAATGTCCTTGATTTCCAAGCGGTCGTAGAATTTCAATCCCCCTACCATTGTATAAGGCAGACCTACCCGCATAAAGGCATCCTCCAGCACACGGGACTGGGCATTTGTTCTGTAGAGAATAGCTATATCACCATAGGAAGTTTTATAGATATCATGCTGTTTGCTAATGCTCTCCGTAATAAATCTAGCCTCATCCCGCTCATCACTGGCCATATAGGTGGTGATTTTATCTCCCTGCACATTATCTGTCCAAAGATTCTTCTTTTTGCGATGAGAGTTATTTTCTATAACCGCATTAGCCGCTGCCAAAATGGTTTTAGTAGAGCGATAATTCTGCTCCAGCATAATGGTTTTGGCATCAGGATAATCCTGCTCAAAATTCATAATATTGCTAATATCAGCACCACGCCAGCCATAAATGGACTGATCCGCATCACCTACCACACAAAGGTTGCGATAGCCGCCAGCCAGCAGGGTTGTCAGCTGATACTGAGCCCCATTGGTATCTTGATACTCATCCACCAGAATATAACGGAAGCGGCGTTGATACCGAGTGCGAATCTCCTCATTTTCAGATAGCAGGGAAACAGTTACCAATAGCAAATCATCAAAATCCAGGGCATTATTCTCCCGCAGCAGCTTCTGATACCCCTTGTAAACCTCTGCTACTTTCTTTTGATAAAAATCACTAGCCTGAGCCTCAAAGGCCATAGGCCCCAGCATCTGATTTTTGGCATTAGAAATAGCATTGCGAATACCACCAGGATTATACTGCTTTTCATCCAGATTCAATTCCCGAATTACCTTTTTTACTACAGTCTGAGAATCCCCAGAATCATAAATAACAAAATTACTTTTATACATGCCGGTAGTTTCAATTTCCCGGCGCAAAAAGCGGGCACAAAATGAATGGAAGGTACTAAGCCAGATATCCTTGGCCATAGGACCAATCATATTCTCCACACGTTCCCGCATTTCGGCTGCCGCTTTATTGGTAAAGGTAATAGCCAAAATACTATAAGGCGCTGCGCCATGCTCCAAAAGATTGGCAATGCGATGTGTCAACACCCTTGTCTTGCCAGAGCCGGCCCCGGCCATAATCAATAAAGGGCCTTCCAAGTGGGCCACCGCTTCCTGCTGGGCCGGATTCAAACCAGAAAAAATATCCAAGACTCATTCCTCCACAAACTCAAAAAGAGCTGCCGATGTGTTTTCCTGTCATACATCAGCAGCCCTTGAATAATACAATTTACAGCTTTGCTGCAGCCTCAGTCAGCTGAGGTACAATCTGCTTCTTGCGGGACATAACCCCTGGCAGATAAATGGAATCACCGCTGGCATCCTTGCCGAAAGCATCAGCAATCAACTGCTTTGGCTCACCTACAAATACCAACTCAGTGGACTCCTCCATAATATCAGTAACCATCAGCAGGGACATGTCATAGCCCTCATTCTGACACAGCTCCTGCATAGCAGCAACCAGCTCTGCCTTCTTGGCCAGAATATCAGCAGTATCCATAACAGAAATCTGAGCCACAATAGCCTTGTAGTTACCAAAGGAGAAAGGCTTGGAATCAGTCTTGGCAATCTGAGCAGGAGTCAAATCTCCCAAATCAGCACCAGCCTTCAGCATAGCCATACCATATTCCTTCAAATTTACGCCAGCAATAACAGCCAACTTCTCAGCAGCAGCCTTATCCTGCTCAGTGCAGGTTGGAGACTTGAAGAGAACAGTATCAGATACAATAGCAGACAGCAAAAGGCCCGCAATTTTCTTTGGCATCTCTACCTTCTGACAGTCAAACATCTTGGTAATAATAGTAGCAGTACAGCCTACTGGCTCAATATGTACAAAAATAGGGCTGGCAGTATTGAGACCACCCAGACGATGATGATCCACAATCTCCAAAAGCTCTGCCTTGGCCAGACCATCAACAGACTGAGCTGGCTCATTGTGGTCTACCAACATAATAGCCTGCTTTTCCTCAACAGAAGCAATCAGCTCAGGAGCCTCTACCTGGAAATAATCCAAGGCGTACTGAGCTTCCTTTCCTACCTCACCCAGACGTACAGCAACAGCATCTACGCCCTGAGCCTGCTTCAAAGCAGCATAGCTCAATGCGGAACAAATAGAATCAGTATCAGGGTTCTTGTGACCTGTAATAAATACCTTACTCAAAACAATTCCTCCTATGAATCAATTCAAATTTATCTCAAGTTCTTGTGCCGGGGCCAACCTGCTGCAGGTTGGCATAATCTAACTGCCGCATAGCCTCATAGGCCACAATGGCAGCGGAATTGGAGAGATTGAGAGAGCGGGCTCCCTCAATCATAGGAATGCGGATGCAGTCCTCCCAATTTTCCTTCAGGATGTCCTCTGGAATACCAGCTGTTTCCTTGCCAAATACCAGCAAATCATCCATGCCGAAAGCAGTTTCAGAATGAGCCCTGGGTGCCTTGGTACTGCAAAAATGGAATTTATGACCATGATACTTCTCCTGTACCTCAGCAAAATTCTCATGGACATGCACCTTAACCAAATGCCAATAGTCTAAGCCTGCTCTTTTCAGATGCTTATCATCAATAGAAAAGCCCAAAGGCTTCACCAGATGCAGCTCAATACCTGTAGCAGCACACAATCTGGCAATATTACCAGTATTTCCCGGTATCTCCGGCTCTATCAATACAATATGCATAGCCAGACTCCTTAGTCAGCAGTAACTACAGCACCACGGGAAGCAGAGGTAGTCAGCTTGGCATAGCGGGACAAATAGCCAGTCTTAATCTTTGGCTCAGGCTTTACCCAGGCAGCCTTTCTCTTGGCCAGCTCCTCATCACTAACCCGCAACTCCAGCTTACGGTTTGGAATATCAATATCAATCAGATCGCCATCCTCAATAAAGGCAATAGGGCCGCCAGCCATAGCCTCTGGAGAAATATGGCCAATGCAGGCACCACGGCTGGCACCAGAGAAACGACCATCAGTAATCAGAGCAACCTTCAGGCCACGGCCAGAAATAACTGCAGTAGGATTCAGCATTTCCTGCATACCAGGGCCACCCTTTGGTCCCTCATAGCGGATAACTACCACGTCACCCTCCACAATCTTGCCATCCATGATGGCATTAACTGCAGACTCCTCAGAGCTAAAGCACTTAGCCTTGCCGGTGTATACCAACATATCCTCAGCCACAGCAGAAGCCTTGACAACTGCATTCTCAGGGCACAGATTACCGGAGAGAATAGCCAGTCCACCTTCCTTGCGATAAGGCTCCTCCACAGTCTTGATAACATCAGGACGGAGAATCTTGGCATTGGCAATCTTCTCAGCCACAGTGCCTACAACAGTCATAGCATCAGTATGAATAACGCCCTTCTTGGACAGCTCCTTCATAACAGCATTGATACCGCCAGCCTCATTCAAATCAATCATGTGGTGAGTGCCAGCAGGACTCAGCTTGGCAATATAAGGAGTCTTACGGCTGATTTCATCAAATCTAGCTGCTGGCAGTTCAATACCAGCCTCATGGGCAATAGCAGTCAAATGAAGAACAGTGTTGGTAGAGCCGCCAATACCCATATCTACAGTAATGGCATTCTCAAAGGCCTTTTCAGTAAGAATATCTCTTGGCTTAATATCCTTCTTCAAAAGCTCCATAACTACATGACCAGCCCGCTTAGCCAGCTGACGACGAGCACCAGTATAAGCAGCTGGAATAGTACCATTGCCAGGCAGACCCATACCCAGAGCTTCAGTCAGGCAGTTCATGGTATTGGCAGTAAAGAGACCAGCGCAGGAGCCACAGCCAGGGCAGGCAGCAGCCTCAATGGAGGTCATATCAGCCTCGGTAATCTTGCCAGCAGCAAATTCACCAGCAGCCTCAAAGGACTGGCTAACGCTGATATCACGACCATGATAACGGCCTGGCAGCATAGGGCCGCCGCTAACAACCACACATGGAATATTCAGACGGGCAGCAGCCATGAGCATACCAGGTACAACCTTATCACAGTTTGGAATAAGCACCAACGCATCAAAACCAGTAGCAGTAGCTACAGCCTCAATGGAATCTGCAATCAACTCACGGCTGGCCAAAGAAAACTTCATACCGGTATGGCCCATAGCAATACCATCACAAACGCCAATAGCAGGGAACTCCATAGGAGTACCGCCAGCAGCAGCTACACCTAACTTAGCCGCCTCAGTAATCTCTCTCAAATGTATATGACCAGGAATAACCTCATTAAAGGAATTGCAGATACCAATTAACGGCTTCTGCAAATCCTCAGGGCCAAATCCCATAGCATTAAACAAAGAACGATGAGCGCATCTAGTAGCGCCTTTTTTTACAACATCTGATCTCATATTGCAACTCTCCTATATTGTCAATTTTGTACTATTGTACATCAAAATAGACCAAATGTCCATATTTCCTTGTGGATATATGCAATTTGCAAATTTCTATTTTATCTTGACTCCCTATGAAGATTTATTCTCTTGGTGGCTTCCAGCTCAAAGTCTGTTAGTAAATCAATGTATTTATTGCAAAGTTTCTCATATATGTCCCACGCAATACTTTCACTGTATGCATGAGGGCAAATATTGCGTTGCTCCGACATATACAGCCAATCCTCAGCATTATCAATCATGGATTGCTTCCATCCCTCACGAATAGAACCGCGGGGACTGTCAGCCTCAATCCCATAATTATTCAACATGGCTTGCATCAGCTTCCAAGCTAATTCAAAACAAAATTCAAACCGATGAATCGTAGCATCCAAATAAATACCATTTGCATCTGGTTGACTATTAACAGCCACTCGCAAGCACTTCATAGCCCTGTGATAATCTTGCAACTTTAACTGAAGCTGTGCTATTGCCATAGAATTTTTCCTCCTTAAACAAATTATTCTCAATACTGTTCTGCATTGTGTTCCGCCTACCGTACCTTGTACCACTGTACATCAAAATAAACCAAATATCTATATATTTTAATTTCATATTCACCCAAAGAGCAAATACAAAAGAAATCTTTTTATGGTAAAATAAAAAGATTACAAAAATATCACCGAAGAAATCCATAAGCTAGATATAGTCCAGGGGTAATGCATTATTGCGAGCAAACATAAAAAACATTACGGATACAGAAGAACAATAATTTACTTTTAGGTTATGCAGATTCGTAAAGCTGACAAATTAAACAAGGAGAGTCAGACATGAAGGATAATGTGATTAACAATTTGGATGAAATCCCAGAATGAAAAAACCGGAAAATCACAAATTTTTCATGCACACCAAATGGCAGGATTTTTTCTCATAAAACATGCAAATCATCTACCGTTAGAAGATTTGCTGAATAACAGCTATTTAAATGCCCTATGGGGCCATAACAAGATTTCAACTTGGTACTCCATGGCCTCAGCTGCTTGTAATATATATACATTTTGCTTTTCACGCTGGAGTATACTCATTTTCAGTATATTTCAGCTTTTTTGCATTATCAATTTTTACAATTCATAATACTGTCCCTTCTAAAGGCGCACATTACGCAGCACCGTCTGCCACTGTTCCTGTTTAGGCTACCATTTAGGAACGGTACTCAGATATCGTTCCGTTTTCCGTTCCTGTTTGGGCACCTAACCAGGAACGGTGTCAATATACCGTTCCGCTTTGCGTTCCTGTTTCCGCATCTTGTACCGCACCTTCAAAAGGTTCTAACTAGGTGCAGAGACATCCTCTTAGTCCTTGTGCCGCAAGGCCTCCCAGCTCCCTAATATAAAGAAAAAGAAAAGAAAAAAGTTTTCCGTTTTGCTAGTTTAACCTAGTTCGATAGTATACATCCTGATAGCTAACCTACGTATGAAAGTATACATAATTATAGTATCTATATGTATCTCTTGTATATATCTCTATACAATATTCCCCTATTCTAACCAAATTCATATATTAACTGCGATATAAGTTATTATCACAAAAATAAGGTCAAATCTACATCGCAATGTCGATTTGACCTTAAAAATTCAATGCTGTTTTAATCTTAAAGCATCATAAGATAATTTTTGTATTCTGAAGGTGAGATGCCTATTGCTTTCATGGCTGCTTCAGCAGATAAGTTAGTGGTTCTCATTAGATTTTTTATGGCCCTTAATGTCCCCCTGATTTCACCTCTAGCTTCACCACGAGCTTCCCCCCTAGCTTCGCCAACTTTAATCAGAGCATCTTTTTCTTCTTTTTCATTCCATTCAAATCCAAACATATCTATCACCTCTTTTTCATTATTTCTTAAATATTCCGTCATGATATTGTGTTCCAAACAATAACGAATAGCTTCTCTTACAGCTTGATCAATGGTAAATTTCTGCTTTCTGTAAAATTTATACTTGTTGGAAAATATGCTGTATTCCTTTATTGCAGAGCATTTCTGCTTTAGTGTCTCACTTTTACCATCACCAAGGTTATACACATGAACAATTAACTCTAGATTTTCTGAGGCTGACTCAAATGCATTACTTAATTTTAATATCTGCTGGTCAAATGACATATCATCTCCATCATAAAAAACATAAAATTCAGGAGCAGGTACCTTGATCAACTCGCTGCCATAAATTTTAGCTGACTGTCCGCTGACAATTCTGCGATATAGTTCGTCAAGATAGCTTAAAAACCGCAAGGGCATATTGGGATTCATAGTCGTTTGATGCTCAATAAGTACGATAACCAAATTATCCATCAGAAAAGAAATGTCATTTTTGATATTACTGAAAAAACTTCCTTCCAGCGTATTGATATTAACATTGGAGGAATTTTTTAAATGAGTATCGTTCAAAGCATTGAACAATTCCAGCAAATGTGATTCTGTAGCCATGTAATGGCAAAATACAGTATCACGTATTTTTCGATTTGTCATAGGATACCCCTTTCAATCATTAACAGCAAAAGAAGGTATGTTTGTATACTTATTATAACATAGGCGAATTTTATAAGCAATACGATATTTACATAGAATTACTCATATCCTATTATCGCACCTCCCAAAGGCTCAAAGAAGGTACAGTGACAATCTCGCATCCCTTGTACCGCAAGGCCTCCCAGCGCCCTAATATAAAGAAAAAGTTTTCCGTTCTGCTAGCTTAACCTAGTTCGATAGTATACATTCTGATAGCTAACCTTAGGTTGAACAATTCCATGCCTAGGATCCAGAATCTCTACCGGAATATACTCATTTTTAGTATATTCCGGTTTTTTGATTTTGTCAATTATTTGTTGACTGCTGGATGGGTTACTTCCCTTACAGAGCTTATCTGCAATTTCCCACCGCCTATATAGGTAGGGGACATCGGGCACCTCATTATATTAAAATACTGTAATGAGAGGCGCATAAATTAGCGACTGGTGGGATGGCTCAGTCCTATGCAGCATAGGGCTCAAGCATTCCGTGACATAAAAATATCCGGGCAGTATATAACTACCCGGATTAACTATTTTCAGTTCCAGCAGTTTCCAAGCTGCTGGAACTGCATTATTTTAGTACAATTTTGCACCGGCTGGAATGCGGTCAGATACCACCAACAGGTTCAGACCTTCTTCCCCATCCTCCTGATGAACAGCACTTATGATCATACCGCAGGAATCAATGCCCATCATGGTTCTTGGAGGCAGGTTAACAATAGCAATCAATGTTTTACCTACCAACTCCTCTGGCTCATAATACTGACGAATCCCACTGAGAATAACCCTATCAGTATCAGTACCATCATCCAGTGTAAACTTCAACAGCTTCTTGGATTTTGGCACAACCTCACAGGCCTTAACCTTTACGGCACGGAAATCAGACTTGGAGAAAGTCTCGAAGTCTACACATTCTTCAAACAAAGGCTCAATCTGAACCTTGGAGAAATCAATCTTTTCCTCAACCTCTGCTGGCGCATTAGTATGCAAGTTCTTTTTCCCTTCGCCAGCCAATGGCTTCATTGTAGGGAACAGCAGTACATCACGGATAGAGGCACTATCAGTCAGGAACATTACCAGACGATCAATGCCAATACCCAAACCACCTGTTGGCGGCAAACCATATTCCAGAGCAGTAATAAAGTCACGATCCATCTCGTGAGCTTCATCATCACCAGCCTCACGCTGCTTCAGCTGATCCAGGAAACGTCCCTCCTGATCGATAGGATCATTCAGCTCAGTAAAGCCGTTAGCCAGTTCACGACCATAGATAAAGAACTCAAATCTATCTGTAATCATTGGGTTCTCAGGGTTGCGCTTGGCCAATGGAGAAATCTCCGTAGGATGACCAGTAATAAAGGTTGGCTGAATCAAGGACTCCTCCACCTTTTCCTCAAAGGCAGCGTTGAGAATACCACCGATACCAAAACGCTCCTCATAAGGAACGCCAATCTCATCAGCCATAGCTCTTGCTTCCTCAACAGTCTTACAGCTAAGGAAATCCTTGCCAGTAGCTTCCTTGACCGCATCATTCATGCTGATGCGCTTTACCTTGGACAAATCAATATGGGTGCCCTGATAGTCAAATTCAGTTGTGCCCAGAACCTTGTTGGCTGCATTCAGCACCAGGCCCTCAGTAATATCCATTAAATCAGTATAATCTGCATAAGCCTGATAAAGCTCAATAGTAGTAAACTCAGGATTATGACGGACATCCATACCTTCGTTACGGAAAACACGGCCCATTTCATAAACGCGCTCCATGCCACCAACAATCAGACGCTTCAGGTTCAGCTCTGTAGCGATACGAAGATACATATCCAGATCCAAAGTATTATGATGGGTAATAAATGGGCGGGCTGCCGCACCACCAGCAATAGTACCCAATACTGGCGTCTCTACTTCGATATAGTCTCTAGCATCCAAATACTCACGTATGGATTTCATAATATTGGTTCTTGCCACAAAGGTATTCATAACCTCAGGGTTCATAATCAAATCAACATAACGCTGACGATAACGAATCTCCGTATCGGTCAAGCCGTGGAACTTCTCAGGCAATGGACGCAGAGACTTGGACAACATGTCAAAATCATCAACACGAACAGTAATCTCTCCACGACGGGTACGGAATACATGTCCCTTGACACCAATAATATCACCAATATCCAGCAGCTTAAACTGGGAATACTTTTCATCTCCCAACACATCCAGCTTGAAATAAATCTGAATGCGACCGCTGCGATCCATTAGCACAGAGAAACTAGCCTTGCCATGACCACGAATAGCCATAAGGCGTCCAGCAATAGTAATCTCCTCAGAGCTTTCCTCTTCCCCCTCCAGATGGCCAAACTGCTCCAGCACATCCTTAGCATGATGAGAAACCTCAAAACGATGACCAAATGGAGCCACTCCCTTGGCTTCAAAGGCTGCCAGCTTATCACGGCGAACCTTCATCAATTCATTCATATCCTGCTCAACAGGTCTGTTTTCCTTGTTTTCTGACACTTAAATCTATCTCCTATTAGTTCTTAATTTCCATTATCTGATACTGGATAACATTTTCGCCAACCACAACATCTACTACAGAGCCTACAGGCTGTCCCATAATAGCCAGACCTACTGGAGACTCATTGGATATTTTGCCGTTATCTGGATCAGCCTCAGTAGCACCAACCAGCATATATGTATCAACCTCATCAAATTCAATGTCCTTCAATACAACCTGAGCACCAAGAGATACAGTATTACTATCTGCACTAGCCTCAATAATCTTGGAGTTGCGGATACTTTCCTCCAGCTCCAAAATCTCGCCTTCCAAAAATGCCTGCTCATTCTTGGCATCATCATACTCGGAGTTCTCGGACAAATCGCCCAGAGCAATGGCTGCCTTCAGACGTGCGGCAACCTCCTGTCTTCTCTCGCCTTTCAAAAAATCCAGTTTTTCCTGCAGCTTCTTCAGACCATCAGCTGTCAGCAATACACGTTTATCTGCCATTTTACAAAAACTCCTTTACATATATTGTTATGGACAAAGCCCATATTTTTCATAATTAAATGATACTCACCTATATAAGCGGCGGGGTGTTGTGCTAATAAGCCATACCGTACCATTATATTAATTTTTTATTGTATTGTCAATGTATCAGCCATATCAACACCATGCAAAAAAATGGAGTCAATCTACCCTAGGGCAAACTGACTCCATGCCTATCATTTGATTAGAACTTTATTGGGGCAGCATCAGGTGCTACGCTCTTAATCTCGTCAATTTCAACACAGTCAGGTACATACAATACCATAGTCGAAGTAACGCGACGAACATCACCATCCTGTACATAGCAAACGCCATTGAGAAAATCACAAATACGGCGCTGCTCAGCCAACTCTACCCGCTCATAGTTTACAATCGCGGAGCGCTTTGACTTAAGTGCGTCTGCGATTTCAGATACACTATCAAAATTCTGAGGAGTGTAAATCTGAATATGCATCTCCCGCTCCTTGTTGTTGACAACCAACTTCATATTCTGACGGTTTATGGCTGCCTGGGCAAACGGATTAGTATCAATACTATCTACGCTAGAGCCACCCACAACCTGCTGGCTGCTAACACTTTGCTGAGCAGTAGCAGTAGATGCAGAAGCAGCAACATCCTCTGCCTTAGCATATCCATCGTCAAAAATAAGCTCCTCATCCATAGGTGCCAAAAAATTCTTAAGTCTATCAAATATCTCCACAGTCTCCGCCTCCAAATACATCCCGTAATCCCTATGATATTTTCCTCCTAAACAATTATTTACACTGTTCAAGAGCCACACATTTTAACATACAATATATCAGTCTGCTAATATTGTACATGATAATACAATAAATATCAATAGAGATTAAAGACCTATTTTACTTTCTTGCATTTTTGCTAGCACGACCGCGAATAGTTTTGTCCAAAATAGCCTTGCGGAGACGAATACTTTCAGGTGTAATCTCCACCAATTCATCCTGATTGATGTATTCAATAGCCTGCTCCAAGCTGAGAATCCGCGGTGGTACAAGGCGGATAGCCTCATCAGAGGAGGAGGTACGCATATTAGATACGTGCTTAGCTTTGCAAGGATTAATATCAATATCCATTTCACGAGAGTTCTCGCCTACAATCATGCCCTCATATACAGCCTGACCAGGAGAGATAAACATAGTACCACGGTCCTGCAAAGAGAAAATACCATAGCCAGTAGTCTCGCCCTGCTCAAAGGCTACCAGAGAACCACGAGCACGGCCTGGAATATCTCCCTTATAAGGTACATAACCAGCAAAAGTATGGTTCATAATGCCATTACCCTTGGTGTTGGTCAAAAGCTCAGAGCGGAAACCAATCAAACCACGTGCAGGAATCAGGAATTCCATGCGCATATAGCCAGAAACCTCAGTCATATTGGACAGCTCTGCCTTGCGAGTACCAAGAGACATCATAACAGTACCCTGATATTCCTGAGGAACCTCAATAGTCAGGTTCTCCATAGGCTCACACTTCTGACCATTGATAGTCTTGTATACAACCTCTGGCTTACCAACCTGCAGCTCATAGCCCTCACGACGCATAGTTTCAATCAAAATAGACAGATGCAGCTCACCACGACCAGAAACCTTGAATACATCAGCACTGTCAGTTTCCTCTACACGGAGAGATACATTAGTCTCAACTTCCTTGAAGAGACGATCACGGAGATGACGAGAGGTAACAAACTGTCCCTCACGACCGGCAAAAGGACTGGTATTTACACCAAAGGTCATGGAGAGAGTTGGCTCATCAATATTGATCGTTGGCAAAGCCTCTGGGTTCTCTGCATCAGCAACAGTATGGCCAATGCTAACATTGCCCAAACCAGTCAAGCAGACAATTTCGCCCATGGAAGCCTCTGGAACCTCTACACGGCTCAGGCCCTGATAAGTATATACCTTACCAATCTTGGCCTTGGTCTGACTATCGCCATTCAGCAAAACTACATTCTGATTAGGCTTTACCTTACCACGGATAATACGGCCTACAGCAACCTTGCCTACGTATTCATCGGCCTCCAGATTGGTAATCATCATCTGGAGAGGGCCATCTGCATCACCCTTTGGACATGGAATCTCCTTAATAATAGTCTCCATCAATGGAGTCATATCAGTATTATCGTCATCCATGCTGTACTTAGCGATACCATCACGAGCAGTTGCATAGATGCAAGGGAAATCCAACTGCTCATCGTCAGCATCCAAATCCATGAATAGTTCCAGAACCTCATCATAAACATCATCAACGCGCTGATCAGGACGGTCTATCTTGTTGATAACAACGATAGGCTTCAAGCCCTGCTCCAAAGCCTTGCGCAGTACATATTTGGTCTGTGGCATTGGACCCTCAAAGGCATCTACCAGCAGAACAACGCCGTCTACCATGTTCAGTACACGCTCTACCTCGCCACCGAAATCAGCATGACCCGGAGTATCTACGATGTTAATTTTGATACCATTGTACATAATAGCAGTATTCTTGGAAAGAATTGTAATACCACGTTCACGCTCCAAGTCACCGGAATCCATTACACGCTCCGCAACCTGCTCATTAGAACGGAAAATGTGGCTCTGCTGCAGCATAGCATCTACCAAAGTAGTTTTACCGTGGTCTACATGGGCAATAATCGCAATATTTCTCAAATTCTCGTTTGTACTCATTGGTTTTTCAATTCCTCCCATTAATGCAAACAAAAGGGGAGTCACCTGCTCCCCATAAATAACACATTCTGAAATAATATAACAATTATATGCTAGTATTTCACCACTGTCAATTATTTTCACAAGAAAACATCATTTTTTGAGTACCTTATGAGTAGCTTTAACACTTTTTCATCATATCATGGCAAAAATTATTTACCCACGATCAATTGCTTGTGTCAATTCGGCAAACTGCCATTCGTCTCTCTTCTAAGAGGTAAGATTCTTCCGGCGAAAAAGAAAAAACATGATGACATATACATAGTATAGCAACAGCCATCTATGTGAATGCCATCATGTCAAAAACTACAATATTATGTTATTTGCCAGTAATACCTGGTGTGGTCATGGACATAGGCGCCATAACTTCATCCAGCTTCTCCTGAGTCATAATACCCTTTTCCAGAATAATTTCCCTAATAGGGCGGCCAGAATTGTATGCCTCCTTAGCTAGCATAGCGGAAGTTTCATAGCCGATATGAGGCAGCAGCGCTGTAACAACACCTACACTGGTATCAACCCAATGCTGACACTGCTCTCTATTAGCCTGCAAATCTTTCAACAGCTTATCTACAAAGCCATTAACTGCATTGGTCAGGAATTTCATGGAGTTGAAGAGATTGAAGGCAATAACTGGCTCCATAACATTCAGCTCAAACTGACCATTTTCAACGCCCAAAGAAACAGCCAAATCATTGCCAATAACCTGATAACAGGTCTGGTTCAAAACCTCGGCAATAACAGGATTTACCTTGCCTGGCATAATGGAAGAACCTGGCTGACGCATAGGCAGCTTCAATTCATAGAAGCCATCTCTTGGGCCAGAAGCCATCAAACGGAAGTCGTTAGCCATTTTGATAAGTACCAGAGCAGTATTCTTCAAAGCAGCAGACACATCTGCAAAACCATCGGTATTGTTGGTCATATCAATGAGATTATCTGCTTCCTGCCACTGCTCACCAGTAACGTTCTCTAATTCCTGAGCAATACAAGCCAGATAAGCAGGCTCTGCATTAAGTCCGGTGCCTACAGCGGTACCACCCATATTGATATATTGAAGATTAGCCAAAGCTGCTTCTATGCGACGCACCCCACGTCTAACAGCAGAAGCATAGGCACCCATTTCCTGTCCCAAAGTAATAGGAACGGCGTCCTGCAGATGTGTACGACCCATTTTCAGGATATCCTTGTACTCCTCAGCCTTCTTCTCCAATTCCTCAGCTAGCAGATTCAAAGCTGCAATCAGCTTCTTGCCCTTGAATCTGAGACAAACCTTGATGGAAGTTGGGAACACATCATTGGTAGACTGCGCCATATTAGCATGGTTATTTGGTGAAACAATATCATAACGGCCTCTAGCTTCACCCAGAATCTCCAAAGCTCTGTTACACAAAACCTCATTCATGTTCATATTGCATGAAGTACCAGCGCCACCCTGAATTGGGTCAACTGGGAATTGATCATGGAGCTTGCCCTGAATAATTTCATCAGCAGCCTGTACAAGAGCATCGCCTATTTTCTTGTCCATTCTGCCAGTAGACATATTGCCCAGGAAGGTAGCCTTCTTTACCTGTGCCATAGCCGTAATGAAATCATCGTCCAGCTTATGACCAGTAATGGCAAAATTCTCCATAGCTCTCAAGGTCTGTACCCCATAATAAACCTCATCTGGAATCTCCAATTCACCGAGAAAATCATGTTCCTTTCTCATATTACTCGCCCCCTGTATTTTTCATTTTGTATTCTGTATACAATATTCTTTATGAATATAATATATCACAGAAAATTCAAATAGACAAGTATCAAAAAGTTATAGTTTATATAAAAATTATCAATATTTATTATACTGAGCATCGCAACCCGCACATCGTCTAATTTACCACCTATCAATTATTATAACCCCTATATTATTCAAAGAAAATGCCATTGCATTTTCTTTCAATGGGGTTTCGACGAGGGTGGAGATATTAACTCCACCCTGTCATTAGCACAACATCCCGCCACCTATAGAGGTGGGGGACATCGGACACCTCGTTATAAAATAAATATCTCTTATTTTTGCTAGAGGCCAATTTTGGCTTATAATTAGAAAATTTCCCACAAAAAAAGCACCTATGTATTAACATAAGTGCTCAAAAATAATGTGGTATGCTAGCAATCCCCGCGTTGTGCGAGGCTTTTTTTCTTTATCCTTTAGCGGATTCGGAGTTGTATACATCCTTTAGCAGGGTTTCTTTGCGTAGTTCCTGGCAATGACAATGCTTGTCCTGGGCGGAGGTATTGCGGATGGTTTCCAGCAGAATTTCTCCTATCATCACAGCATCATCATAGAAGATATTGGACATATCCTCATGGGACCAGACCTTGATTCCCTCGCCGTAGTTGACAGTAAAATACAATCCCGCATAGCAGGCGCCAATTTCCCTAGCCAGATACACCTCTGGGCACATGCTTTGGCCCACAATATCTGCGTGTCCATTAAGCATGGCCACCTCGGCTGGACTTTCAAAATGCCGGCCATCGGTTACAGCATAGGTTCCTCTCAGAAAAACTCTACCATCAAAGCGCTTGGAAACAGCCTCAATGAGAGTTTTCCGCATTTCTGGGCAAAGAGCCTCCCGCATAATCAGCAAATATCTGCCATCCAGCATTACATCCTTGCGGACAGACATATCCAAATAATCATCTGGCACAATAAAATCCCGCAAATCCAGCAGCTTGTTTACGGTACCTACTCCACCCTCAGACAAAATCCTTTTAACACCTGCTTCCCGGAACACCCAGAAAACCTGTCGAGAGGCATCACTTCTGCTAACACCGCTGCGCCAGCCGTGCATTTTCACCGTCAATACCTGCTTCTCCCCTACAGAAAAAAGCCGCATGGCAGGGCTTTCACCATAGGGAGTCTCAAATCTCAGATTATCTGCAATTATCTTTACATCCTCAGCCTGAATATTATTAGGAAAATCGCTGGAAAGAGTACCAGAGCCTCCCACAATACCATATTCAGCCTTGGGTATCTTGTTATCTAGCATCAGCCTTGCCTCCATATGTCTTGATTACATTGTACTCCGTATCTCGCTGAGCCGCCTGCCAGCCTGCTCCCTGAATCATGTCCACCATTTTCTGAATAGACATATCATAGGCTGTGCCGGCTGCCTTGACCACATTTTCTTCCAGCATAATACTGCCCAGATCATCTGCGCCAAAAGCAGGAGTCAGCTGTCCAATACGTTCTCCCTGAGTTACCCAGGAGCCCTGAATATGAGGCACATTATCCATATAAAGTCTGGTTATAGCCAAATTCCGCATATAGTCCCAGCCAGAGGTTTTTTCTCCTCCCAGCTCTGTATTGCCAGGCTGGAAGCTCCAAGTAATAAAGGCCCTAAAACCTCCTGTTTTATCCTGCAGCTGACGAATACGCTCCATATGCTCCACACGCTGAGCCATGGTTTCACCTAGGCCAATAACCATGGTGGCAGTGCTTTCCATACCGATGGAATGAGCACACTCCATAACATGGAGCCAATCCTCCGTCATAATCTTCTTGGGGCTTACCCGCTGGCGCACCTCATCCACCAGAATTTCAGCTCCACCACCAGGCAGGCTGTCCAAACCTGCTGCCTGCAATCTTTTAAGGCAATCCAAGATAGAAATACCTGCCTGACGGGCAAAATGCTGAATTTCCGTGGCAGTAAAGGAGTGAATGGTAATCTTGAAATTTTCCTTAATAAGCCGCAGCATTTTTTCATAATACTCCAACCCCAAATCAGGATAAAGACCACCCTGAATCATCACCTGAGTAGCCCCGGCATCTACGGCCTCTCTCACCTTACCCAGAATTTCATCAAAGGTCAGAAGATAGGCATCCTTGCTTTCCTTGCGACGAAAAAAGGCACAGAATCTACATTCATTAACACATACATTGGTATAGTTGATATTTCTATCTACAATAAAAGTAATTCTATCCCCAAAGCGTTTTCTAGCTTCGGCTCCTGCTAGCTGTCCTAACTGGATAGGATCTCCACTTATCAGCAGCTGTTCTGCTTCCTTGGCATTCATTCTCATCATTTGACTGCCTCCTCTCCAGCTCCCACAGGATGATAGAAAGTATCTCGCTCCACAGGCTCAAAACCAGCTTCCGTAATCAACTGACGCAATTTGCTGCGGGTAATCCCCCGACCTGTATTGGCCCCAGCAGCATGAATGATTTTTTCCTCTCCAATGGTACCATCCAAATCATCAGCTCCAAAGCCCAAAGCCAGCTGGGCAATGGGCATGGTCAGCATTATCCAAAATGCCTTGATATGATCCACATTATCCAGAATCAATCTGGACAAAGCCATCATCTTCATATCCTCCCAGGAACCAACCCGCTTCAAATAATCCAACCCTGTATTGGCAGGGTGAAAAGGGAAGGAAACAAAGGCCTGAAAACCACCTGTTTCATCCTGAATATCCCGCAAAGTAAATAGATGCTGCAGTCTTTCCTCGATGGTTTCAATATGGCCGTACATCATGGTGCAATTGGTGCGGATACCCAACCTGTGAGCGGTCTTAATAGTTTCAATCCACTGGGCAGTGGTAGCCTTTTTCGGACAGATAATTTCCCTTACTCTATCGCTAAGAATCTCTGCGCCACCCCCTGGTAAAGAGGAAAGGCCAGCCTTTTGCAAAATCTCCAATACTTCCTTGATGGATTTGCCAGTCATTTGGCTAAAATGCACAATCTCCACCGGGGTAAAAGCCTTGATATCCACCTGTGGCAAAGCCTGCCGTACCTGCCTTACTACATTGAGGTAATATTCAAAGGGCTTATCTGGATGGAGGGCGCTGACTATATGGATTTCTCCCAGATTTCTGGTAGCCTTGGCCTCCTCCAGAATTTTGGCAATATCTGCCTCCTCCAGTACAAAGCCTCCCTGCTCTCCTTCCTTTTTCTGAAAGGCACAAAGAGGACAGCCCGAAGTACAGATATTGGTCAGATTAATATGCTTATTAACATTATAAAAAACCTGCCGTCCGCTCTTCTTTTCCTTCATGCGTCTAGCACAGTCTGCCAAAAACAACAAATCATTATCTTCATAGAGGGCCAATGCCTCCTGTAAATTCAACCGCAAGCCAGCATTGGCTTTTTCTCTGGCCTGCAGAATCAATTCTTTGGTCATAATATCCCCTTTTAGCTGTAAAAACCGCCTATCTAATCCTTAATCTGCAAAAGTTCTCAAAATATTGAAATTGCAGTCACAGGCTGCTGGAATCCGGCCAGCCTCCCGAATAATCTTGATAATATTGTCCTCGCTGAGAGCCGTAGGACTTGAAGCCCCTGCATCGTGAAGAATGGTTTCCTTGTGAATAGTGCCATCAATATCGTTGGCACCAAAGCCCAAAGCAATCTGAGCTACCGGCACTGTCAGCATCACCCAATAAGCCTTGATATTGGTAATATTATCCAGCATCAATCTAGAAATGGCAATAGTGCGCAAATCATCCCACATAGAGGTTTGCTGAACAGTTTTGCCCAGCTCTGTATGCTTGGGCAGGAATGGGAAGCAGATAAAAGTCTGTATGCCCCCAGTTTCATCCTGCAAATCCCGCAAGGTCAGCAGATGATCTACACGCTCCTCCATGGTTTCTATATGACCATAAAGCATGCTGGCATTGGTTTTGATGCCCAGCTTATGCGCTGTTCTGGACACCTCCAACCACTGAGCAGCTGTGGCCTTGTTAGGACACAGTTCATTGCGAACTCTATCGCTGAGGATTTCTGCTCCACCTCCAGCAATAGCCTGCAAACCTGCCTGCTGCAGCTTGCGCAGAACCTGTTCAATACTCAACCCCGAAATCTTGGCAAAATGAGTAATTTCCACCCCGGTAAATCCTTTGAGATATAAATTTGGAAACTCATCATGCAAGGCCTGCAATCGTTCTAGATAATCCTCAAAGCTCCAATCACTATGCAGTCCGCTTACCACATGGAGCCCAGCCAGATTTGGATCCTTGGAGGCATCCCGTACCAGCGCCAAGGCATCCTCTACCTCCATAGCATAAGCACCTTTATCATCCTTATCCCGGCCGAAAGCACAGAACTTGCACTTGGAAGTACAAATATTGGTTAGATTGACATGGCAATTCACATTGTAATAAACAATATCCCCACATTTCTGCTGGCGGACATAATCTGCCATATTACCTAACCAGGCTATATCCTTGCAGGCAAAAAGTTTTATACCATCCTCACGGCTTAATCTCTCCCCTGCAAAAATCTTTTTTTCTATTTCTTTATATTCCTCGGAACTATACAAAACCCGCTCCTCCTATCTTATATGCATACAAAATACATTATAACAATTAATAAGCAGATTTGCAAAATATCAGGCTAATTTACAACACAAAAAAGAGCTAATGATTTGTAAAACTAACTCCAGATCTTAAAGGTGCTATTTTACACTCTGATAGTTTATATGTCCTTGAGGAAAAAGTGTAAACTAATATATAGCCAAACAAAAAATCCTTTGCAAAAATAAACTTACAATGGATTTACATATTTATTATTCGACAATATTTTCCAATCTCTTGCTTGAATAACAATAATTCTGATTTGCAGGGCCATACATCCCAGTTTTTCGAGAGACAGCCTGCGGTCATAACGACTTTTGTTCTGTCGGCTAAATGACCTTACCTGATGCTTTTATCTTTACGCATAGATATCACTTATGACTAGGCCAATTCACAAGGACCGGATTGACTTTTCCTAATCTAAATCATCAAAGCTAAGGCAGTTATCTTTTATTGCTTAAGACTTTTGGCAACAAAATCCAATTCCTCCTGGGTATAGCGACCTGTTGCACGCAACTTATCTATGGTAGTAAGTCCATCTAAGATCATATCTCTTAAACTATCAAGTCTGCCTTCAAGCCTACCTTCAATTCTACCTTCAAGCCTGCCTTTATTTTCGCCAACAATTTGCCCCTCATTCATAGCCTTTTCCCACAGGCCTAAACTTAAATTACACATATCGCTCACCTTCTGGTCGATTTCCATAGTCATAGGAAGCTGAAATTCTTCCTGTAATTTTTGTTTTTTGTCTTTTACATCCATCTTGCTCAGTAATGTATCTAACATACCAATAAGTTGATTCTGACTGTACGCATGATTTCCGCTGAGATGGACAACAACCACACCTACATAGTCATAGTTATAATCAATATTGAGACGATTATTGCCTTGATAAAGAATTTCTGGTTTTAAGGAATATGATACAATAGAGTCTTTTTTATCCTCTGGACAGTCCATACATATCCAAATACTGTAGACCTTTTTCACAAATAAACAGGCCGGTGCATTGACTGCACCAGCCTACAAAATTTTTATTATACCCAATATGGTTCAATAAACATACTTCTACATTTCCTTGCAATATGCTTTTCAACATGGATAATGATATCAGCTTCACCATATAAAGGGCACCAAAATACTATTTAACTATTTGTATTTTTATGGTGCAGCAATTTCTGCTATTTCTTCGTCTGTATAACGGCCGGATTTCTTCACAGCCGCTAATGTGGTCAATCCATCCTTAATTGCATTTCGAATAGCTTCAATTTTCCCTTCAGCTTTACCTTCTCTCCATTTTTTATCCATTTCTAATGCTAAAGTCATATAATCCCGCCTCCATTCATCACAGCGTTTGACAGTATCAACTTCATTGTCAATCTCTTGCATAAGAGCATCCTCTGGCCTTTTACCGTCAACATAGTCCAAAAATATCTTCAATGGCGTCGAAACATCATCTGCCTCACCTTTTGTACTCAAAAACAACTTTGTTGTACCATCATTCAATAATATTTCATTATCTTCAATACATAAATTCCTAAAGGTATATTTATGACGCTTGTCCTTAAATACGCCAAAGGTACAAATGAAAATTATGTAGGTATCATGCAGAGCAGAATAATTTTGCCCCTTTTCAATATTGTCAATATCTATCAACCCCTGATAATATCTGGCTCTTTTTACCAGTTCATCCATATCTTTTGTAGTCTGCATTTCTATGTTGAATACAGTTCCTTTATCATCATTGACATATACATCAAGACGAATACTCTTACTATCCAAACGAACATTGATAGTTTTTTCTTCTTCCGGATAGCTTATATCTTTGATATCAATATCCAAAAGTCGCTCTATGGTCTGCTTGCAGATACGCTTATTTCTCATCACCTTTTGAAAGATAAAATTATCCTGAATAGTAAGTTCATCATATGGTTTGATATACATTGACTCACCTCATTTCCTATGTTGATTTGATTATATCATAAACCGAGCAAAATATCGACATGTAGCTATTCTACACCCAACCTCAGTTAATCTGTGGCTTTCATTTCAAGATTTTGATTACACTAAAGGCAAAACAGATGGTAAAATCGAAGGTACGATTGAATCGATAAAGGAATTGATGCGTAATTTGAATCTATCTCCTGAAAAGGCCATGAAGGCTCTGGGAATTGCTCCTTCTGAATTCAGTCGTTATATCTCTTTGCTTTAAACTGAAACTATTCGCAAACGCAGTCTATCATACATATTGATGGCTGCGTTTTTTTACAAATAAACAGGCCGGTGCATTGACTGCACCAGCCTACTCAATTTTTTATTATGCCCCGTTGACCTTAAAAATTAGTTCTACAATAACGCAGCATATTTGGCAAATTCATTCTTAGGGATGCCAATAAACTCCATAGCCTGTTCCTTGGTCCAGCTATTTTTGGCAATAATCACCTGCAGAATTTCCACAGTTTTATTCAATGCGCCAATAGTCTTGCCCCTTGCCTCACCAATAGCTTTTCCACGTGCTTCACCACGTGCTTCACCACGAGCCTCTACTTTATCTAGTACCTCACACATATTGAATTCCTCCTTGTC
>CAKPVW010000004.1 GCA_934196075.1 uncultured Anaerovibrio sp. | reverse complement strand
CCTCCTGACGCAAAAGTGTCATGCCCCTCCGGCTGTTGGCGAATCATTCTGCCTTATCTATGCCACCATATATCGAAAAAAGACAATCATTACAAATTGTGCCAAGGCGGGAAATTGCTGTGAATACACTAACTGAGAGGCATGGCATGTACCCTTCCACGGCATATTAATGCGCCTCGCTTCTTAACGAATTAAAGGCGTTAGAAGCTGAACGTAGTGATAGCTTATAACGAGCTTTAATGAGTTTAGCAGCGTGAGGCACATTTATATAGCGCAAGCGTGCCGGGAAGGGTATTTGCCATGCCTCAGTAAAGAGTAACATGAATTGCTAACAACTCTACAAATTAGAACTTGACTGTGCTCAAAAAATTCCAAACCTATCATCGATAGATGTGGTTTATGGAAAATCTGTTTTCAGCATCTAAAGCTGTTTGTCGATGTACCTGCCACCATACATGATGCGCATAACCGTAACAATTCTGTTTTCTTGGCTAGGAACATAGAAAACAAGGTAATTGTCTACTGGCATGATACGCATATTGCGCTGGTGCCAGTTCTTTTTTATCATATGTACGATAACGTTCCGGCATTTGGTCGAGGGAAGCAAGAGCTTTCTCAATGCGGGAAAGTTGACGGTTTGCATTCTGCATAGACTGCAGCTCCACTGCGATGTATCTGAAAATCTCAGATAGGTCAGCCTGAGCGGTTTCTGTTAAAACAATTGAATATTTCATACGCCACATTCCTTGCGGACATTTGTAAATGCCTGTGCCATAGGAATTGTACGTCCGGCTTGGGCATCCTCATAGCCTTTTTCCAATTCTGTATCCAGCTGTTCTGCTGTCATGCGGCTGATATCCAGAGGATATTCCGGCAATTTCACCTCAAATGGCAGCCCCTTTTGCAGAACAATCTGCTTATAGAACATGGTAATAGCATTGGAAGCGGAAATACCAAGTGCTGCCAGAATGGTCTCAGCCTGACTCTTGAGGTCTGGTTCAATTCGTGCATACATATTTGCTGTTTTAGCCATATCAAAAACCCCTTTCAGTTTTGTGTAAACTATTTATACCTTCATTGTACGCGATTGTACGGACAAAAGCAATACATATTGACAATATCACTTTGATGTGGTTATTGAGTACATTAAAGACGGAATGATTCGGCAACAACCGGAGGGGCATTACACTTTTGCGTCAGGAGGCTTCTTGCTTTTGCGTAGCAAAAGTGGCCCCGGTGGCTCTCTCTATCATTACGGTCTCTGTGAATTGGCTCAGCGACAAGCGGTATTTGTGCGTTAGGATAAACCATCAGATAGGGCCATTAAGTCGGACAGAGCAAAAGTCGTTATGACCGCAGGCTGTATATCGAAAAACTGTGGCATAATAAATTATACTTGTAGGGAGAAAGATATTACTCGGCAAATCAGAAATTGTGATATAATCATCACAGAGGGGGATATACATGCCGATAGAATTTAGGGGTAAAGGTTATTATATCGAAATAAGATATAAGGAAAAAGGACATAATCAGCCACATGTTAATGTCGTAGAAAAGGGTACAGGAAGAAGCGTTTCTATAGCGATAGAAAGTGGTAAGGTTATCGTCGGTGGTATTTCAGCAAAAAAGCAGAAAGAAGCCGTACAGATAATATTATCCATGCAGGATTATTTGTTAAAAAGATGGAAGGAAGTGGTTTCAAATGTGTAATATTAGACGAGTTCGCTTATCCAAGAAAGTTGCCTATGTTGATATAGAAGATGAATTGTTATACGTTGTCAAGAAGCTGCCAATTGATAAATTTCATTATGCTGAAAAATTTGGGAATCCTGATTTTGTTAATATGGTCAGCAGTATTACATCTGATAGGGATTTTGATGATGCATGGAATGCACATGAGGTAGACTCTAAGCTGATAAGTTAATAAGATTCATAAATAGACTGAAGTATGCACCGACCTAAAAAGTTAGACATAAAATTGTAGTGACTCCATAAAGTTAGACCTTATAATCCGGGTAGTTATATACTGCCCGGATATTTTTATGTATTAATTTTCAGATTTTCTTCATCATGAAAAGGTTTTCATGGTTGGAAAACACCTGCTGAAAAAATAACGTATAATAATAAATGTAAGGTGAAGGGAAGAGAGAGTACCGGAGCCTGAAGAAATTATAACGTATGATAAATCAATTTTTACTTAGGGGGTATAAAGCAATGGCAACATTGAAGAAGTTCCCAGAGGGCTTCATTTTTGGCGGTGCCACAGCTGCCTATCAGGTAGAAGGGGCTACCAAGGAGGATGGCAGAGGGCCATGCGCTTGGGATGATTATATGAACCGTCCCGGCAGCCGGTTTACCGCAGATCCAGCTAGTGATTTCTATCACAAATACAAGGAAGACTTACAGCTGTCCCACGACTTTGGCGTCAACGGCATCCGGATTTCCATTTCCTGGACCCGCATCCTGCCAGAGGGCAAGGGCAAAATAAACCAGGCTGGTATTGATTATTACAATGACTTAATTAACGAGTGTATCAAGCAGGGGGTAGAGCCTTTCGTAACTCTCCATCATTTTGACACTCCGCTGCCATTCTTCAACAATGGCCACTGGCTCAACAGAGATTTGATTGACTACTTCGTAGACTACGCCAAAATCTGCTTTGAGAACTTCGGTGACAGGGTAAAGAAATGGGCCACCTTCAATGAGCCTTGGTCTATTCCACAGAATGGCTACATTGCAGGCAACTTCCCACCGCACAAGCAGTTCGATATGCCAACTGCCATTCAGATGATGCATATCATGATGGTGGCCCATGCCAAGGCCCTGAATCTCTACAAATCCATGAATCTGCCAGGAGAAATCGGTATTGTTCACACCCTGGAGGGCAAGGTGGCCATTTCCGATAAGCCAGAGGATATGCATGCCAGAGATTTGGATGATGCTATGGCCAACCGCTTCATGATGGATGCCTGCTTCCACGGTGGCTATGATGATGAAACCATGGCTCTGATCAATGAGATTCTTGACAAGAACAATGGCCAGCTGGTAACCTATCCAGAGGACTTTGAGGAGTTCCGCAAGGCTGCTGAGCAGATTGATTTCCTGGGTATGAATTATTACTCCAGCCACTTCCTGCAGGCCTATGAAGGGGAAAGCAGAATCTACAGCAACTCCACCGGTGACAAGGGAACTTCCGTATTTGCCCTGAAAGGGGTAGGGGCCAGAGTTTGCAACCCAGAGGTGCCAACCACCGATTGGGATTGGCCAATTTATCCAGTAGGTATGTACAATCAGTTGAAGCGCATCGCCAAGGATTATCCGAATTACAAGAAGATTTACATTTCTGAAAACGGCATGGGCTACAAGGACGACTTTGAAAATGGCAAGATTGATGATACACCTCGTATCGAATACGTTACCCAGCATTTGGAATATCTGCTGAAAGCCGTAGCAGAAGGGGTTAATGTATGCGGCTATTACATCTGGTCCTTGATGGATGTACTTTCCTGGTCCAACGGCTACAACAAGCGTTACGGTCTGTTCTATGTAGACTACAATGACCAGAAGCGTTATCCAAAGAAGAGTGCATATTGGTACAAGCTGATGGCTCAGCGAGGGGAAATCGTACCAATTGAGGATGTTGAATATTAAGAAAGTATAATATAGAAAGAAGAGAGAGTTATGGAAAAAATTATCGCTGCGGTTGATAGAATGAAGCCTTTCTTTGAAAAGGTTTCCAACAACCCATATCTGAGAGCAATTCGGGACGGCTTCGTAAGCTGTCTGCCAGTAATCCTGTTTTCATCCCTGTTCATTCTGGTTGCCTGCATTCCAGAAATCTGGGACTTCAAGTGGGATGATTATGTAAGCGGTCTTTTGTGGCAGGCTTATGGTTATTCCATGGGTATCCTGTCAGTATTGATGGTTGCTACCATCGCCAAGAGCTTGACTGACAACTTTAACCACAAGCTGCCAAAGCTCCGTCAGATTAACACCGTATCCGTAATGATCGTATCCATCATCTGCTTCCTGCTGCTGTCTGTAGAGGGTGTAGATAAGGGTATCGCCACTGAGTTCATGGGTACTAAGGGCTTGCTTTCCGCTTTTGTGGTAGCCTTCACCGTACCAAATATCTACAAGTTCTTTGTAGGCCGTGGCATTACCATCAAGCTGCCTGAGGAAGTTCCTCATTACATAGCTCAGACCTATGCTGACCTGTTCCCTCTGGCTGCTTCCATTACCTTCTTCTGGGTATTCAGCTTCGTATTCCGTGATGTAACCGGCATGCTCTTTGGTAACTGGATTCTGGAGCTGTTCAAGCCACTGTTCCAGGCTGCTGACGGATATATCGGTATCGCTCTTATCTATGGCGCTATGGCCATGTTCTGGTTCGTAGGTATTCATGGTCCTTCCATCGTAGAGCCTGCTGTAACCGCTATCTACATTGCTAACATTGAGCTGAACCTGCAGATGGTACAGGCTGGTGAGCATGCAACTGCTATTCTGACTCATCCAACTTCTTACTTCGTAGCTACTCTGGGTGGTACTGGTGCAACCCTGATGTTCTGCGCTATGTGCGCCTTTATCGCCAAGTCCAAGCAGCTCCGTACTGTAGGACGCAGCTCCTTTATTCCTGTAATCTTCGCTGTTAACGAGCCAATCCTCTTTGGTGCGCCAATCGTATTGAATCCAGTTCTCTTTGTTCCATTCATTCTGGCTCCAATCGCCAACGTATGGCTCTACAAGTTCTTCGTTGATGTTCTGGGCATGAACGCCTTCTCCTATATCCTGCCTTGGACTACTCCAGGTACTATCGGTTTGATTGTGGCTACTGGCTTTGCCAAGCTGTCCTTCTTCCTGGCGCCATTGCTGCTGGTTGTGGATGCTGTTATTTACTATCCATTCTTCCGTGCTTATGACAAGCAGTTGGTAGAGCGTGAGGCTCTGATTGCTGAGGGTGCTGAGCTGGATGATGATGGTGTACCTGTAGAAGAAGCTGTAGCTGTTAAGGAAGTTGAAGTTAAGAAAGAAGCTCCCAAGGCTGCTGTACCAAAGACTGAAAAGAAGGTTCTGGTTCTCTGTGCCTCCGGTGCCACCAGCTCCATGCTGGCTAAGGCAATCGTCAAGGGAGCCAAGGCTGCTAATGCTCCTGTTGATTCCATCGCTATGGCCTATGGTCAGCACAAGGATTGCATTACCGACTATGATTTGATTGTTCTGGCTCCACAGATGGCTTCCATGTTTGATGAACTGAAGCACGACTGTGACGAGAAGGGCGTACCTGCAGCCACCTGCTCTGGCAAGGAATATGTAGGACTTACCCGGAATCCTGCTGGTGCATTGGAATTTGCTCTGGCACATATTGCTTAAGTTATCCCTGTCAGTGCATTGATGTAATATTAATGTACTTTTTCCCAAGGGGCTGTGAGTGCCAATTAGCCTCGCAGCCCTATTTTAATTTTATTAATCAAGGAAAACACGCAAAATACAACATTTTTCCGTATATACGTAACAGATATGGGTGGCGTGATACAGGAAAAAATATTAAAATCCTATATAGAAACAGCGAAATGATGTAAAACAATAAAGAAAAACCGCCATAAATTCCGTTTATGTCAGATTTTTTGGTAAAAAACCAAATTATTATGACAATTCCCTTGCAACAAAAGTGGGGATTTGATAACTATGACCGGAATTTGTCCAGCGGTGGGGGTAAGGAAGCTGTATCAGAGGAGGAAGTATTATGAGTGGAATTCCTGTAATTACCATTAGCCGTCAATATGGTGCCGGTGGCCGTGAGATTGCTGGTCTGGTAGCCGAAAAGCTTGGTGTCAAGCTCTATGACCGTCAGATTGTCCATATTGCCGCAGCCAAAATTGGTCTTGATGATCTCAGCGAAAATGATTTGTTAGAGCTGGAGAACTATGTCAAGCCTTTGTCCATGAGCTTTTTGCCATTCCGTTCCTTTGGCATGAATATGAGCGATTCCAGTCAGAAAATCTTCATGACTGAGTCTGCTGCTATTCGCAAGCTGGCAGAAGATGGCCCTTGTGTTATTCTGGGCCGCAGTGCTGACTACGTATTGCGGAAGTTCGAGAACAAATTCTCCATCTTCATCTGTGCAGATGATGAATTCCGTGAGGCCAGAGGCAAGGAAGTCTATGGCGGCAAAACCTTGAAGGAGCTGGATCAGGAGGACAAGAAACGTGCTCGTTATTACAACTACTATACTGGTCAGAACTGGGGAGAAGGCCGGAACTATGATTTGGTTGTCAATACCAGCCGTGATTCACTGGACAAGATAGCTGATGCTATTATCGACTATATCAAGGTTGTTAAGGGGTAATTATTTAGTAAAAGAGGGGAAGTTAATATTATGTCAAACGGTAAAAATCGTGTCCTGCAGCGTATAGCCTATGCCTGCGGTACCTTCGGTCATGATGTGTTCTATGCTATGATCGGCACATATTTCATGATTTTTGTTACCAGTAATCTGTTCAAATCAGAGGATCCAACCAATGATGCCTATATGATAGGTATTGTTACTACCATTATTCTGGTATTGAGAATTGCAGAGCTTTTCGTAGATCCATTTATTGGTAATATTATTGATAAAACCAAAACCCGTTGGGGCCGTTTCAAGCCTTGGGTTCTGGGTGGTGCAGTTGTCGCAGCTGTTACCCTGGCTATGCTGTTTACCGATTTTGGAGGTTTAACCGTAAGCAATCCAACTCTGTATCTTATTATCTTTGCTATTGTATATTTCATCATGGATATTTTCTACTCCGCCAAGGACGTAGCTATCTGGTCCATGATTCCGGCTTTGTCCTTTGATTCCCATGAGCGTGAGGTTACCGCCACTATTGCTCGTATTGGTTCCGTATTTGGCGGTCAGCTGGTTACTGTTATTGTAATGCCGGTTGTGCTGTATTTCTCCATCAATCAGAATGGCGGCGCTGGTGATCCAACAGGCTGGTTTGCCTTTGCCTGCATCGGCGGTGGTATTGCTACCTTGGGTGCAATCATCCTGGGCCTGGGTACTCACGAGCAGGATAATGCTCTTCGTGAAAACAAGGAAGAGACTTCTGCCAAGGATGTAATGAAGGTTCTCACCAAGAATGACCAGCTCCTTTGGATGGCTATTGCTTATCTGGTTTATGGTATCGGTATCAATATTGTCAACAACTTCAACCTGTATTATTTCATCTATGTAATTGGTGATGCTACCAAGTTCTCTATTCTGGGTGTTATCAATACTGTTATCGGCCTGCTGGCTGTAGCAGCTTTCCCAATTCTCACTGCCAAGTTCAGCCGTCGCAAGCTGTTCTTCTCTTCCATTGCTGTTATGACAGTTGCTCTGGTGCTTTATGCTATGAGCGGTACTAATGTTACTTTGGCTCTGGTGGCTGCTGGTCTCTTTACTCTGCCACAGGCCTTGATTTTCCTGGTTGTGCTGATGACCATTACTGACTCTGTAGAGTATGGCCAGTTGAAGCTTGGCCATCGTGATGAAGCAGTGTGCCTCTGCGTAAGACCTTTGGTTGATAAATTCGCCGGCGCTGTTTCCTCTGGTATTATCGGCTTGGCTGCCATCTGGGTAGGCATGACCGGCAGTGCCAGTGCCAGCGGTCTGACTGCTGACAATATGATGCGCTTGCAGATTATCATGTTTGCAGCTCCTATCGTGTTGATGATTATCGGTGCTCTTATCTACCGTGCCAAGGTTACCTTGACTGAGCAGGAACATGCCCGCATTGTTGAGGAATTGGAAGACAAATGGGAATCCATGAATAAATAAAAAATTAGTCCCCCCTTTCGCCACAGACGAGACGGGGGACTAAACAGTATAACTAGGTTGATTACAACCGCCAAAATTAATAATAGGTGAAAGACGGGGGTATATTTATGGCAATTCAGTTTAACGAAAAAACAAAGCAGTTTCATTTGACCAATGGCAATATCAGCTATGTGTTTGAAATTATCCGCAATGGACATTTAGGCCAGCTGTACTTTGGCCAGGCTCTGCCTTTGGAGGGGAATTATTCCTATCTCCAGGACAAGGTACATTATCGTTCTATGCTGGCTCAGGTTTATGAAAATGAATATAGATTTTCTCTGGAGCAGATAAAGCAGGAATATCCATCCTACGGAGCCACTGATTTCCGTGAGGGAGCTGTGGAGGTACTGCAGCAGGATGGCAGCAGAATCTCTGATTTCTGCTATGTGTCCCATGAGATTGTACCAGGCAAGCCAAAGCTGGAGGGACTGCCTGCTACCTATGTGGAAAAGGATGAGGAAGCAGAAACCCTGCTGGTGAAGCTCATGGATGCCAAGGATGGCATGGAGTTGATTCTCTCCTATACAATTTTTGCTAACTTTGATGCTATTGCCAGAAATGCTTATTTCAAGAATACTGGCGAGGAAGTAGTCAATCTCACCAAGGCCATGAGCCTTAATCTGGATTTGCCAGATGATGATTATGAAATGGTGCAGTTCTCCGGCTGGTGGACCAGAGAAAGACATAAGAAAACCGCTCATCTCAGACAGGGTATTCAGTCAATTGGCAGTATGAGAGGCCAGTCCAGCCATACCCACAATCCTTTCCTGATTTTGAAGCGTCCTAATACGGATGAAAATCAGGGTGAGGCTATGGGTTTCTCTCTGGTGTACAGCGGCAATTTCCTGGCTCAGATAGAGGTAGATACCTTTGATACCTCCAGAGTAATGCTGGGTATTCATCCTCAGTCCTTCTGCTGGCAGTTGAAGCCAGGCCAGCATTTCCAGACACCAGAGGCTGTTATGACCTGGTCAGATACAGGCTTGAATGGCATGAGCCATATTTTCCATGAGCTGTACCGCAGCCGTCTGGCTAGAGGCGTATGGCGGGACAAGGTTTGTCCTATCCTTATCAACAACTGGGAAGCCACCTACTTTGACTTTGATGAGGACAAGCTGGTAAAGATTGCCAGCAAGGCACAGGAAGCCGATGTAGAGCTGTTTGTTCTGGATGATGGCTGGTTCTCCACCCGCCGTGATGATTATCATGGTCTGGGGGACTGGACACCAAATAAGGAATTGCTGCCTAATGGCATCACCGGTCTTGCCCAGCGCATCAATGATATGGGCATGAAATTCGGCCTGTGGGTGGAGCTGGAAATGGTGAACAAGGACACTCCAATCTATAAGGAGCATCCAGATTGGATTATCCACGTGCCAGGCCGTAAGCAATCTCATGGCCGTAACCAGTACGTGCTGGACTTTTCCCGTCCAGAGGTGGTGGATTACATCCATGATGCTATCTACAAGGTTCTCAGCACCGCAGATATTTCCTATATCAAATGGGATATGAACCGCAGTATTACCGAATGCGGATCCGCCGGCTGGCCAGCAGCTCAGCAGGGCGAAATCTTCCATCGCTATATCCTGGGAGTATATGATTTGTACGAAAGATTAACCTCAGAATTCCCCCATATACTCTTTGAATCTTGTGCCTCAGGGGGCGGTCGTTTTGACCCAGGCATGTTCTACTATGCACCTCAGGCGTGGGCAAGTGACGATAGCGATGCCTGCGAGCGTCTCTTCATTCAGTATGGTACCAGCTACTGCTACCCTCTGTCCTTTATTGGCTCTCATGTATCCATTACCCCAAATCATCAGGTATTCAGAAATACCAGTCTGAAATTCCGTGGGGATGTGGCTTACTTCGGCAGCTTCGGCTATGAGCTGGATCTGGGCCGTTTGTCTCCAGAGGAATTTGAGGAGGTCAAGGAACAGATTAAGTTTATGAAGAAATACCGCCAGCTGATTCAGTATGGTACTTTCTATCGTATCAAGGATCCATTTGCTGGCAACGAAGCAGCCTGGATGGTAGTATCGCCAGACAAGAAGCAGGCCATCTTTGGGTTCTATCGGATGTTGTCCAAGTCCTGCATGCCATTCAGTCTGACCAAGCTGCAGGGACTGGATGAAAATGCTACCTACCATGTCACCATAGACAATGTAGAGGAAATGGGCAGCTTCACCGGAGCAGAGCTGATGCGGGCAGGTTTGGTTACTACTGATGAAGCCTGTGGCGAGCAAAAAACAGAAGAGAAAGTATTCTGTGGGGACTTCTATTCCCGCCTCTTCCTGTTAGAAGCTGAATAATCTCCTAATCACATAGTCAGCATAGAATCAGATCTCCTCCTGAGATTCCTGCCGGCGCATCTTTCGGTAGGCAGAGGGGCTCATGCCCTTCTGCCGCTGAAAGGCTCTGGTATAGGAATCGCATTTGCTATAACCGCAGGAGTAGGCAATGGTTTCAATGGAAAGCTTGGAGGAATCCAGGAGATGCCGGGATTTGTTAATTCGGCATTGCTGAATATATTCGTGAGGGGACATACCGGTTTTGGTCTTGAAAAGGGTGGTCATATAGCTGCGGTTCAACCGCAGGTAATCCGCCAGCTCTTGTACTGTAAAAGGCTCAGCCAGATGTTTGCGGATATACTCCAAAGCATTGGTTACATAATCATCGGTTCTGGTCTGAGGCATACTGTCCGTCTGCACCTCTGCCATAACCGCAAAAAATTCATGAAGCAGGGAAAGACGGCGGAAGTTGTTGACCAGCTGGGCATCATGGTATTTCAGCATGGTGGACACGCATTTGTCCAGCTGCTGGCCCTGAGCCTCGGTGCAGGAAAAGATAGGATTGTCATGGCTAAGGCCTAGAGAGGACACGATGTTTGCCGCATCACTGCCCATAAAGGCAACCCAGATATAGCTCCAAGGCTCTGCCAAATCGCTTTCATAGCGGATAACCAGCCCCGGCTCAATCAGGAATCCTTGACCAGCTTGTAGATTATATACCTTGTTTTCATCATAGAAAGTCTTGAAGGTGCCTTTACCGGAAAGAATGAAATGAATGAGATAATATGGCCTCATACCTGGGCCATAGTAATGGCCGGGATGGGTATGGGACTTACCAAAGGTGGTAATGGACAGGGCGGTGTCCTGAGCCGTAAGGACAATCTTTTCTGCATCTTCCATATGTATTCCTCCATTTGCTGTTTAATATCATGAGCATATTTTATCATATTCGGTATACTTTGTTAAATCTGAAGGAGTGTTGAAAAATGAGCGGATTCGAGATAAAAAACCTGGCTAACCCATTATATTTTGAGGAAAATGTTCTGCCACCTCATAGCGACCACGAATATTATGGTTCTGAGGCAGAGCTGGCCAGTGGCTGTTCCTCCTTTAAATATTCCTTAAATGGTCTGTGGCATATTCATGTAGCCCAGAATCTGACAGAGCGTCCAGAGGGCTTTGAAGCCTCTGACTATGATTGCCACAGCTGGGACACCATAGCGGTGCCTGCCCATATTCAGATGGAGGGCTATGGCAAGCCTCATTATACCAATACAACCTATCCTTGGGATGGCCATGAGGTCATTGTGCCGGGAGAGCTGCCCCAAGAAAATCCTGTAGCCTCCTATGTAAAGTATTTTGCTGTGCCAGAGGGCTGGCAGGATCTGCGGATTTCCTTTCAGGGAGCAGAAACCGCTTTGGCTGTATGGCTGAACGGTCATTTTGTAGGCTATAGCGAGGATAGTTTCACCCCATCAGATTTTGATTTGACTCCTTATGTACAGGCTGGGGAAAACAAGCTGGCAGTACAGGTATTCCGCTTTGCCAGTGGCAGCTGGCTGGAGGATCAGGACTTCTGGCGGTTCAGCGGTTTGTTCCGGGGAGTTTATTTGTACACCCTGCCTCAGATTCATGTAGAGGATATGTTTGTCCATGCTGTACCTACCAAGGCATATCAATTTGGTCAGCTTTCCTTGGAAATGAAATGGAATACCCCTGAGGCAAAGAAGCTGACGGTAAAGCTCTTTGACAGCAACGGCGATGTAGTGCTGGAGGAGTCCCAGCTGGTGCAGGGCCAGGAAAGCACCTATGAAGCAGAGCTGGAGAATATCAAGCTGTGGAGTGCAGAGAAGCCAAACCTCTACAGAATGTTGCTGGTGGTAGAGAATACCGCTGGAGAGGTGCAGGAGCTGATTCCTCAGCAGGTAGGCTTCCGTGAGTTCAAGCTGGATGGCAATATTATGAAGCTGAATGGTCAGCGGATTGTGTTCAAGGGCACCAATCGTCATGAATTTGACTGCTATAGCGGCCGGGCCTGCGACCAGAAGCTGATTGAGCAGGATATTATTACCATGAAGCAGAACAATATCAATGCAGTGCGCTGTTCCCATTATCCTAACAGCAGTCTTATCTATGAACTGTGTGATATTTATGGCCTTTATGTAATAGACGAAGTCAATTTGGAAACTCACGGCACCTGGATGAAAAACGGCGGTGATTTCCCTGACGAATATGCTTTGCCAGATGGTCATCCTCAGTGGCAGGGGGCGGTGCTCCAGAGAGCAGCCAATATGCTGCAGCGGGACAAGAATCATCCAGCCATTATTATCTGGTCCTGCGGCAACGAGTCCTTTGGCGGTGAAACCATCTTCAAGATGCATGAGTACTTCCATGAGGCCGATGCTTCACGACTGGTACATTATGAGGGACTTTTCCATGATAGAAGATTCAACGCTTCCAGCGATATGGAAAGCCAGATGTACACCCATGTGGCAGATATCAAGAAATTCCTGGCAGAGCATCGGGACAAGCCTTTTATCTGCTGTGAATATACCCATTCCATGGGCAATTCCAACGGCGGTATGAGCAAATACACCGATTTGACTGAGGAAGATGAGCTGTATCAGGGTGGCTTTATCTGGGACTATGTGGATCAGGCCATCGCTGACAAGGACAGTCATGGTGAGGATGCTCTCTTCTATGGCGGTGATTTTGGGGACAGACCAAGCGACTACAATTTCAGTGGCAATGGTATTGTCTTTGCTGACAGAAGCATTACTCCAAAGATGGAGGAGGTCAAGTTCAATTATCAGAACTTCTCCCTTTATCCAGAAGCCAAGGGAGTAAAAATTGTCAATAAGAGCCTCTTTACCAATACTGACAAATATGCCTTGAAGCTGTCTCTCCTGAAGGATGGCCAGCAGGTTTGGGAAATGTCCACCTCTGTGGAGATTGCTCCTGGTGAAGAAGCCTTTGTAGATTATCCTTATCCATCCTTTGGAGCCGGAGAATATGCCTTTAATGCAGCTCTGGTGCTAAAGGAGCAGGAAAGCTGGGCACCAGTTGGCCATGAGGTAGCCTTTGGTCAGACTGTGGCCACCAAGGAATCAGAGGGTGGCATCAAGGAATGGCTGGCAGGAAATTGTGCTCCAGCTATGCCGGCACAGACTTTGGCTGGGTGCTCTGCCATGAGAATCTGCAAATCCGATATTAACATCGGTATTTATGGTGAGGGCTTTAGCGTGATGTTCTCCAGTGCAGCAGGAAATATTGTTTCCTACAAGTACAATGGGGTAGAGCTGATAGAGGAACAGCCACAGCTGAACTTCTGGCGTGCCCCAGTAGATAATGACCGAGGCAGCAGCCGTCATATTGACTGCGCTCCTTGGAAGCTGGCCAGCCTGTACCGCAGAGTCAAGACCATTGAGCTGTGGGAAAATGGCCAGTGGCAGAAGGTAGAAAGATTCTTTGGTGCCAATGGCATTGGCAATTATCAGGCTCAGGAGTTCAAAATCCGCTTTAGCTATATTGTGCTGGATAAGCCAGAAACCGTAGTAGCTGTTACTTATACTGTTACCCAGGATGGCACTGTAGCGGTGGAGCTGGACTACCAGCATGTAGATGGCCTGCCAGAACTGCCAGACTTTGGCATGATTTTCACCCTGCCAAGGGAATACAGCCAGATTGCTTATTATGGTCTAGGGGCCAGTGATAATTATGCTGACCGGCAGAATGGTGCCAGATTGGGCATCTTTGCCAGCGATACAGCCAAGGAATTTGCCCCATATCTTAGACCACAGGAATGTGGCAACCATTGCGGTATCCGCTGGTTCAAGATTATGGACAAGAAGGGCAGAGGCATGGAGCTTTTAGGAGATGTGCCTTTTGAGGCCTCCGCCCTGCCATACAATCCACATGAAATCGAAAACGCCCGTCATCCATATGATCTGCCTCAGGTGCATCACACCTATTTGCGGGCATCTGCCGGACAGTCCGGTGTAGGCGGCGATGATACATGGGGTTCTCCAGTATTGGATGAATATACCATGAAGAATATTAGCAGGAAGTTTGTCTTTAAGTTTAAGGGAATTTAATTTATTGAAAGCGGGGAAGTAAAAAATGAAGAAGGAAGAATTGTTGCAGGGAATCCAGGCAGGTAAATACGATGAAATGCTGGTAAAGCTCTATGGTCAGGAGGCCCTGACTGCCCAGAAGCAGCGTTACAGCCAGGCTGTAGCAAAGTTTGCTGCCCTCTATCCTGAGAGAGAAGATATGGAAGTATTTTCTGCTCCAGGCCGTACCGAGGTATGTGGCAACCATACCGACCATCAGCACGGCAAGGTGCTGGCAGCAGCCATCAATCTGGATGCTGTAGCTGTAGTAGGCTTCCATGAGGAGGGGGCTATCCGCCTTCATTCTGAGGGTTATCCTGCCATTACTGTAGAGCTGGCTGAACTGGCTATTAACGAGGCTGAGCATGGCACTACCAAGGCTCTGATTCGGGGCATGGCTGCTCAGTTTGCCGACAAGGGTGTAAAGATTGGCGGTTTTGATGCCTATGTTACCTCTGATGTATTGGGAGGCAGCGGTCTTTCTTCTTCTGCAGCCTTTGAGGTGCTGATTGGTACTATTCTGGATATACATTATAACAATGGTGCTGTAGGCGCTGTGGATATTGCCAAGATGGGCCAGTTTGCTGAGAATAAGTATTTCGGCAAGAACTGCGGTCTGATGGATCAGATGGTTTCCTCTGTAGGCGGTTTTGTCTTCATTGATTTTGCTGATCCTGCCAAGCCTGTTATTGACAAGCATGTCTGCGATTTTGCTGCTGCCGACATCAGCCTGTGCATTACAGATACCAAGGGAAGCCACGCTGATTTGACTGCGGATTATGTTTCTATTCCTGTAGAGATGAAATCCGTAGCAGCTCACTTTGGCAAGGAGGTACTCCATGAGGTGGCAGAGGCTGATTTCTTTGCTGAGATTGGGGCGCTCCGTGGCAAGGTAAGCGACAGAGCTATTCTGAGAGCTGCTCATTTCTTTGCTGATGATGCCAGAGTACCACAGGAGGTGGCTGCTTTGGATGCCAAGGACTTCCAGAAGTTCTTTGATCTGGTCAAGGCTTCCGGCAATTCCTCTGCCAAGTGGTTGCAGAATGTTTACTCCATTCAGAAGCCAGAGGAGCAGGGTGTCAGCATGGGCCTGATGGTCAGTGAGAAGGTATTGGATGGCAAGGGAGCCAGCCGTGTACATGGCGGTGGTTTTGCTGGTACTATTCAGGCCTTTGTACCAACTGAGCTGGTAGACAAGTATGTGGCTGCTATGGAGAACCTCTTTGGTGAGGGAAGCTGCTATAGATTGAATATTCGTCCTCTGGGCGGCGTTCAGGTTATGTAAAATGAGACTTATTCGGTGGGAGCTTTAGACTCCCACTGAATTTAGTCGAATAAATCCAGAGCTTTACGGGTGCTTACTCCCTCCTAAGGGAGGGAGCCTTAGCACCCGTTAGCATGGGGTAAAAATTGCAAGGGAGTGCTATTATGAATCGCGAGATAAACCGTCTGCTGAATTTTGGGCTTCAGCAGGGCTTGATAAAGGAAGAAGATTATTGCTATGCTGCCAATCGTCTGTTGGCTGTGCTGAAAATTGATGAATTTGAGCCTGAGCAGGTGGAAGAAACTTTGCCTGTGGCAGACGGGATTCTTGACAAGATGCTGGATTATGCAGCAGAAAAGGGCTTGATTGAGAATACAGCCAATGAGCGGGATTTGTTTGATACAGCCATTATGGACTGCCTGATGCCTCGTCCATCTGAGGTGATTGCAGGCTTCAAGGCTGATTATGCCCAGTCCCCAGAGCTGGCTACGGACAATTACTACAAGCTGAGTATTGCATCCAACTATATTCGCAAGAGCCGTATTGACAAGAATGTTATCTGGAAAACAGCTACTGAGTACGGAGATTTGGATATTACCATTAATCTGTCCAAGCCTGAGAAGGATCCACGGGACATTGCCAAGGCCAAGCTGATGAAATCCTCCAGCTATCCTAAGTGCCTGCTGTGCCGGGAAAACGAGGGCTATGCTGGCCGGGCCAATCATCCAGCCCGCCAGACTCACCGCCTGATTCCTTTGGATTTCCACGGCAAGAGCTGGTTCCTGCAGTACTCCCCATATACCTATTACAATGAGCACTGCATTATCCTGAATGGCAAGCATGTGCCTATGAAGATTTCCCGTACTACTTTTGAGAATCTTACCCAGTTTGTCACCATCTTCCCACATTATTTTGCTGGCTCCAATGCAGATTTGCCAATTGTAGGCGGCTCTATTCTATCCCATGACCATTATCAGGGTGGTCATTATACCTTTGCTATGGCCAAGGCTGCGGTGGAAAAGGAATACAGCTTTGCAGGCTTCCCAGAGGTTCAGGCTGGCCGGGTAAAGTGGCCTATGAGTGCTCTGCGCCTTACCTCTGAGAATCTTCCCCAGCTGATTGATTTGGCTGAGAAGATTCTGAACCATTGGAGAGGCTATAGCGATGAAGCTGTAGGTATCTTTGCGGAAACCAAGGGGGAGCCTCATAACACTATTACCCCAATCTGCCGGAGAGCAGGCAAGGCTTATCAGCTGGATTTAGTATTGCGCAACAATCGCACCGATGCGGAGAATCCTCTGGGTATCTTCCATCCTCATGCCAATGTACATCATATTAAGAAGGAGAATATCGGCTTGATTGAGGTTATGGGCCTGGCTGTTCTGCCACCTCGTCTCAAGGAGAATATGGCTCTGATTGCTGAGGCTTGGCTGGCTGGCAAAGAGTCCATTGAGGATAATAAAAAGCTGGCTGTACATGGGGCTTGGTATAAGGAAATCAAGGCCAAGCATCCAGAGGTAAATGCTGACAATGTGGAAAGCATTATCAAGGATGAAATCGGCAAGGTATTTATGCAGGTGCTGACAGATGCAGGGGTATTCAAGAGAGATACAGCCGGCATGGAGGCGTTTGATAGATTTGTGGAAGCCTGCCAGTAAGTGACTGTCTTAGGAGTCATCCATGCTATAGTGCTATTGCCGGCACGTTCGCACTATATATATGAGCCTCACGCTGCTAAACTCATTCAATCTCGTTAGAAGCTATCACATCGTTCAGCTTCTAACGGCTTGCATTCGTTAAGAAGCGAGGCTCATAAATATGCCTGCAATAGCATATAGCATGTCTTTTGGTTGAGAAGCACACAGTATTATGCATACTTACACAAATTATTATAGGAGGAAAGAAAGATGGCAGTTTTGGTTTGTGGTGGAGCTGGGTACATTGGCTCTCATACAGTTTATACTTTGATTAATAAGGGTGAGGAGGTTGTGATTGTTGATAATCTCCAGACTGGTCATATAAAGGCTGTACACCCAAAGGCAAAGTTCTATGAGGGAGATATTCGTGATGCAGCCATTCTGGACAAGATTTTTACTGAGAACAAGATTGACAGCGTGGTGCATTTTGCAGCCAATTCCTTGGTGGGTGAATCCGTTACTCAGCCATTGAAGTATTTTAACAACAATGTTTATGGTATGCAGGTACTGCTGGAGGCTATGGTAAGAAACGGTGTGGACAAGATTGTCTTTTCCTCTACGGCTGCTACCTATGGCGAGCCTGAGCGGATTCCTATTATGGAGGATGACCGTACCGAGCCTACCAACCCATATGGTCAGTCCAAGCTGATTATGGAAAAGATGATGAAGTGGGTAAGCCAGGCCAATGGCATCCGCTATGTCTCTTTGCGTTATTTCAATGCGGCCGGTGCCATGGAGGATGGCTCCATCGGTGAGGATCACAATCCTGAGACTCATTTGATTCCTTTGATTTTGCAGGTGCCACTGGGCAAGCGGGATCATATTACCATCTTCGGCGATGACTATCCAACTCCAGATGGAACCTGTCTGAGAGACTATATCCATGTACTGGATTTGGCAGATGCCCATGTACTGGCTGTAGACTATCTCCGCCAGGGCGGGGATAGCAATATCTTCAATCTGGGCAATGGCCAGGGCTTCTCAGTTAAGGAAATGATTCAGGCAGCCAAGGAAGCTACCGGCGAGGAAATCAAGGTAGAAATGGGTGCCCGCAGAGCCGGGGATCCTGCCCAGCTCATTGCCTCCAGCGAAAAAGCCAGAAAGGTACTGGGCTGGAAGCCACGCTTCACCGATGTACACGATGTTATCGGCACCGCTTGGAAATGGCATCAGAACCATCCAAACGGCTATGAGGACAAAAACTAAGTCCAGCTAAAAAACTCAAAGATATCACACCCTAAAACGCAAATCCCCTAAAGCAAGTCAGAAAAGACTGCTTTAGGGGATTTTTGTGGTAAATAAAAGCTTTATGCTATTTAAAAATAAAATCTATTATGATATTATAATGTTAGGATTTCGTCTAAAGCGTATTTGCTTTAGACGAAATCCACAACGAAACTTGGTCAAGTTATCCACAACGAAACTTGGTCAAGTTATCCACAATGATAACTTGACTTTTTTGTTGCATAATTTTTGGGTATCGTGCATCAGGTGTGAATTTTATTTAATATGGTGATTTTATGTGGTGCCCAAAATGTGAAATAAAGACAAATCAAAAAAAATGTCCAATGGATGGCTGTCATAATGAAACAGTTCCAGATATTGATATTCCCATAGAGGTATACTGGTGCAGTAACTGTCATGTGCCTATAATTTTGGATAAAAGTCAGGTCAAGTCTAGTATGGAAAATAATAGGCATGTAAGCTGTCCAACCTGTGGCAGTGTCCTGTCATATCTTTCGACGGATATTCGACCAGTATTTCCAGAGGAGAGATTGTTATTAGAGTTGTTGGATAACAGAGAGATACATTCTTTGCAGAGTTCAGCAGTATGGGCACATGAGAATAAATATTTTATAAACGGCAAGAAGCATATTGTTTCTCTAAAAAAACTAGCTCTAGCTGACACTGATTCCATTAAAAAAAGCTTACAAGCTCATCAAGCAGATATTTCCTATGAGCATTTTGAGGAAGAGGTATCTCTTTTTATCCGCTACAACAAAAAGCGTTTTGATTATATAGTCGATGAGGCAAGAGAGTTTATAAAGCTAGAGGCAGCTAAATATCATGAGGAAAATATAGTTCTCTCTTTTTCAGGGGGGAAGGATTCCACCGTGGTAGCAGATATTGTTATCAAAGCTTTGGGGAATCCATCTTTAGTTCATATTTTTGGCGATACAACTTTGGAATTTCCTATGACTATAGAATATGCCAAACGCTATCGCAGACAACACCAATTAGCAGAGTGTTTAACAGCCAAAAATCAAGAGCAGGTATTTTTAGATGTTTGCAAGGATATAGGGCCTCCTGCCCGTATGATGCGTTGGTGCTGTTCTATGTTTAAAACAGGGCCCATAACGCGAGTTATATATGAAAATTATCGAAATGAACAGATATTGATCTTTTATGGTATTCGTAAGCACGAGTCTGTTAGCCGGAGTAAATATAATCGAGTAGAAAAGGCTTCGGAATCTGTAAAGATTCAGCAGCAAACTGTAGCTGCGCCTATTTTTTATTGGAATGACGTTGATGTTTGGTTGTACATGCTAACGGAAAAAATAGATTTTAATTATGCCTACCGTTTGGGGTATGACCGAGTAGGTTGCTATTGTTGTCCAAATAATAATAGCAGAGCACAGTTTTTAACAAATATTTATATGTCGGATAAAGCAGAAATATGGCGAAAATTTTTATTGGACTTTGCTAGAAAAATTGGTAAGCCTGATGCAGAAGAATATGTGGATTCAGGTAAATGGAAAGCCAGACAGGGTGGCAACGGATTGGCTTCGGCATCTGATGTAAAATTGCAATTTACCAACTGTACCAGCGAAAATCATGCCAAAATATATAAATTAACTAGGCCTTATAGTCAGGAGCTTATTAATTTGTTTGTACCATTTGGCAAGTTGGCGCCAGAATTAGGTAATAAGCTGCTGCATGAGGTGTTAGTGTTGGATATAGCCACTAATGTACCTATTTTGTCTATACAGCCATTTAGACAGGATAATTATACTGAAGCAGTAAAAATAAAAACCATGAATGTAAAAAAGCATGCTGATTTGCAAAGAATGGCAGGTTATCAAGTGCGTAAGTTTAATGCTTGTCGCAAATGTCTAAAATGTGAATCACTATGTCGTTCAGGTGCTATATCAATCTTAGGAGATACATATTATATAAATCCAGATAAATGTGTACACTGTAAGGTTTGTGTCAATCAGAAATATCTCGCTGGTGGCTGTATGATGGATAAATATTTGAGAACAAAATAAATGAGAGGACGTTGAGGGATGAAATTAAGAGGACATGAAACATTTTTTATCAGAAAGGGATGGCTTTCTAAGGGGCTAAAACATATTGTGGAAAGCCCTGATGTTTTTGTGTCCAAAGTAAACAATCCTATGGATGTACTAGGCATCGGTGCTAATATGGTGAAGTCATTGCGCTATTGGATGCAGGCAACAGGACTAGCAGTTGAGCCAAAATCAGGTGTGCGAAGACAAAGATTAACTAGCCTGGGGAGAGTTATTAATGAACATGATCGCTATATAGAGGAAATGGGCACTCTGTTGATGATTCATTACAAGCTTGCTTGCAATTACGAGATGGCAACAGCATGGTATTTCCTATTTCAAGAATTTAAAATGAAGGAATTTACAAGGGAAGATTTTGTTCGAGCTCTTAATAATTATATTGTCATGGAATTTTCTGGGGCATCTCATGCTGAACGTTCTATGCAGGAAGATTTTAACTGTATCATTAATACTTATGTATCAAGATTTAAATTAAATCCAGGCAAAATTTCTCCGGAAAATAATATTGATTGTCCCTTGGGGGAATTGGGATTGATTGATATTGCCAACAAAGAGACGAAACTTTATCGAAAGCAGATAGTTTCTACAAAATTATTCAATGAATGGATTGTTCTAGCCATAATATTTGAGCAATGCCAGTCATATTTTGCAGAAAACAAGGATAAAATGGAAATCGATTTAGACCAATTACTGCATGGTAAAAATAGTATTGGCAAGGTTTTTAATCTGGATACCCTTACTATTTTGGAAATATTGCGATTGGCAGAGATAAAAGGCCTGTTAAAAATAGTGCGAACAGCAGGCTTGGACGTAGTAAGAATTGTAAAAAAATATACGGTGGAAGAGTGTTTGTTGCACTATTATGAAAGCCTAAAAACAAATGGGGAGAAGGCACTGTGAAAAATATGTTAAGTATAGCATCCGGTTTTCAATATTCTGTGAATATCGGCTATGATTTGAACAACGACGAGAAAATTATCAATTATATGCCTAATAGCAGTGCCATGAAGTTTATTAGTCAGGTTATTGCTTCTACTGATGAAAAGGCAACAGATAGGGCTAGAGTATTGGTAGGGGCATATGGCAAAGGTAAATCTCATATGGTGCTGTCCACTATGGCCTTGTTAATGCGCAGGGATAGAAATCTGTTTCAACATCTTTGGCAGGCTGATACAGAAGGTATTTTGCGTAAGCAGGTTGATGTATTTGATCATCAAGGAAAAAAATTGCTGCCTGTTATTATTAGTGGCAGCAATACTAGTCTCACACAGGCATTCATTCTGTCTTTGCAAAGAACCTTGAATGATAATGATATGCTGGATATTATGCCAGAAACTAACTATCAGGCAGCTGTGAAATGTATTAAAAGATGGCACACAGAATATCCTGAAGTATATAAGTTGCTAGTTAAGAAGATTGGCTGTCCTGTGGATGATTTTATGTTGGCCTTAACTACCTATGATATAAAGGCCTATAAACAATTTGAACAAATCTATCCAACTTTAACAGCCGGTAGCAGTTTCAATCCATTTTTGGGCTTTGATGTTGTGGAATTATATGAAGGTGTAGCTAAAGCTATTAAAAGTAAAGGGTATTCTGGGCTTTATGTTATATATGATGAATTTAGTAAATATCTGGAATCTAATATAGAAGAAGCTACAGTTAGCGATACCAAAATGCTGCAAGATTTTGCCGAAAAATGCAACCGCAGTGGAAGTTGCCAAATGCACATATTGTTAATATGTCATAAAGAAATTGCAAATTATATTAATAAGCTGCCTAAGGAAAAAACAGATGGTTGGCGGGGTGTATCAGAGCGTTTTAAACATATACATATACAAAATGAATTTGGTCAAACCTATGAAATAATAAGCAGGGTAATTCAAAAGGATAAGACACTGTGGGAAAAGTTTTGTGAAAAATATGAGAAAATGTTCAGAAGCTTGTCCTCCACATACATTGAAAGTAGATTGTTTGCAGATGCAGGCATAGAGAATTTGGAGCAGATTATCAGGGAGTGTTACCCCTTGCATCCTGTTACTTTATTTTTATTGCCACGACTGTCAGAGAAAATTGCTCAAAATGAAAGAACATTGTTTACCTTTCTGTCAGCTAATGAGGAGTCTAGCTTATTAAATTATATAGCTAGCAATGCTGAGGGCAATTTGCTTATGCCTGATTTAATTTATGATTATTTTCAACCTTTAATGCAGAAGGAATTGTATGAAGGGGAAATACATCAGCAATATATTTTAACATCAAATATATTACAAAATTTGCAGGCTAATTCATTACAGTCAAAGTTAGTTAAAACCTTGGCCCTTATTTCTATGGTGGGAGAATTTGAAAAGCTATCACCAAAGTCTAATACTCTTTTTGATATTTATCACCTAGCATATAGCAAAGAGGAAATTGAAAAAGCTATAGCAGAATTGTTGTCAGCTAATTATATTGCCAAGCTACATCGCAATAATGGTTTTTTGCGTTTGAAGGAAAGCTCTGGTGTAGATATATGGAAACAGATTCAGGATAGAATGGCAGCCTTGGAGCATACCAAAGATACGCATGATATTCTCAATGAAATGAATTTTGATAGTTTTCTTTATCCAGTCAGGTATAATGACGCAAAGGAAATAACTAGATATTTTAAATTTGTATTTATTAGTTCCTCAAAAGTAGCAAAAGATACAGACTGGCATGCTATGATTCAAGGCGAGGCAGCAGATGGTGTGATTTTTGGAGTATTGCCAGAAAATCAAGAGGATATGAGTAGAATAGAAGAAATACTAGCACATGTTGATTGTAACAGGGTGCTGTTTGCTGTACCTAAAAAAAGTAAAAATATTACAGCCTTGGTATTAGAACTAGCTGCGGTAAATGGTCTTAGGGAAGAAGCTGGCAATGATATTGTTCTTCGTAATGAATATGAAATTATCTATGATGATGTATACGGATTAGTGAATGAATACATGAGAGGATACACCCGCCCAGAGGGAGGGAGCGTAGAGTATTATTATCAAGGGCAGCAATTAAATTTTATTCGCAAATCCCAGTTATCGGAATTTTTGTCTACGATTATGGATGACATTTTCTCTGCAACACCGGTTATTAACAATGAAGCTGTAAATAAAAATGAGGTTACGAATATTGTTGTTAATAATCGTAACAAAGTTGTGGCTGCCCTGTTAAGACGAGATTTGGAGGAAAATTTAGGGTTAAAAGGCAGTGGGCAGGATGTAGCTATTATGCGCAGTACATTGCTTCGTACAGGGGTATTGGCGCAAGGCGACAATATACGTCCTACCTTGAATTTGCATACAGAAAAAAATCCAGCTCTGGCAGAAGTTCTGCAGGGAATGAAAAAAATACTCTGGGATGATATAGAGAATAAAAAGATTAGTTTTGAACTGATTTATGATTTTTTACAAAATCCAGATTTTCATATTGGCATGCGCAGAGGTCTTATACCAATTTACTTGGCGGTAGTTCTGCATATTTATAGAAAAGGCTTAGTGATTTCGGATAGTAATGGAGAATTACCTCTAAATGGAGATGTACTTCAGCAGATAGACAGTACGCCAGATAGTTTTTTTGTGGAGCGTTTGCATTGGGATGCAGAAAAAGAAAACTATATTGCAAGACTTAAAGAGTTATTTATTGATTATGGAGCTGCAGAGGAGAATACAAGCAGTTTAAATAGCATTATGCTGGCAATGCAAAATTGGTATCGCAGCTTGCCTAGATATAGCAGGGAATTTAATCTTTCCTTGAATGGTAATGATACTCGAGGTACTAGTAAAAGATTTATGAATGTATTACGAAATCAAAATAATCCTCGAGATATTTTATTTAAGCATTTTCCTCAGATATTTGGCACAAATGATTATACTCATTTGTACAATGCTATTTTCGACAACAAGCATTGGCGGGATGAGGCTTTAGCTGATTTGTATAAAACATTAGATGCAGAGCTAAGGAATATATTCTCAGGAGATAGCAGAGCTTCCTTGATATCCTTGCTGAAAAATTGGCAGGAAAATCTGGATAGCGGCGTTTGGGAGCAGGTATTTGCAGATAATACTGGAGAGTTTTTGCAGCTGCTAAAGCTATATGAATCTGATGATGAAAGAGGCTTGATACAAAAGTTGGCTTTTTTGTTTACAGGTTTGCGGCTGAATGATTGGTCTGAGGAAGAAATACCTGTATTTTTAGAGAGAATTTCTCAGTGTAAGTTGGAAATAGAGAAATGTACAACATCTAATAATACAGCGCCAGTAAAGGAAATTGGCGAGACTGCTGATTATGCAATTAATTTTGTCAATGTACAAGGTGAGAATGTGGTAAAAAGATTTGCTAGGAAGGAATATCCTGCTAGCGGAAAAAGATTACGCAATGCATTGATGGCCAGATTAGAAGAAAGTGGTCAGAGCCTGTCCAAGGCTGATAAGAGGCAGGTGCTTATGGATATTTTGGAGACTATGCTTTAGGGGGCGCAAATATGGCGTATTTTGATAATGCAGCTACAACATTTCCCAAGCCTGAGGAAGTGTACAAGCAGATGGACTTGCTATATAGAAATATTGCTGGCAGTGTAGGCAGAGGAGAATATCAGGGGGCTATTTCAGCGGCCAATCTTTTACAGAATATAAGAAATATGGTATTAGATGTACTTCACTGTCCTGGCAAGCAGGTGATATTTACACCTACGGCAACATTGGCCTTGAATATGATTTTGCAGGGGTTATTGTGCCAAGAGTTGAAAAATGTCTATATAAGTCCTTTTGAGCATAATGCAGTTACCAGAGTTTTGCACTATTTTGAACAAAAAGGGCAAATAAAGGTTCATATTTTGCCTGTTGATAGAGTAAATTTTATCTTTGATTTTGCAAAAATGAAAATGGATTTTGAGAGGACAAGGCCAGATTTGGTGGTAATTAGCCATGTAAGTAATGTTACTGGTTTAATTGCGCCTATCAAGGATATTTTTGCATTGGCCAAGCAATATAATGCCTATACAGTGGCAGATATGTCTCAATCTGCCGGATTAGTGAATTTACAAGTGGGGGATATTTTTGATTTTGCTGTTTTTGCAGGCCACAAAACTTTATATGGCCCTACTGGTATTTCTGGTTTTGTTATGAGGCCGGATATAAGATTAGAGCCAGTTTTATATGGTGGTACAGGATATGATTCAGCTAATCAGGATATGCCAGACAATTTACCACAGCGGTTTGAAATGGGCACCATGAACACATCAGGTTTAGCAGGTCTCCATGGTGCACTGAAATGGTTAAAGAAACAAGGAATAGAGAATATATGGCAAAGGGAGCAGGAAAATAGAAAAAGGCTGCTGGAGATCTTGCAAAGATATTATTTTGTTAAGCTTATAGGTATAAGCGAAGAAGCAGAATATGCAGGTATTGTTTCCTGTTTATTGGACGGCATCAGCAGTGATAGTGCAGCTACAATATTCAATGAGTGCAATATTTCCGTTCGGACTGGCTTGCAATGTGCACCATTAGCACATAAATTTTTAGGCACCTATCCAGCAGGTACTATACGCTTTAGTGTAGGATATTTTACCAGCGAAAGAGATTTTGCAGAATTAGAAGCGGCCTTGGATGATATACAGGATAATATCTAAGTGGAGTACAAAGAGGGATAAAAATGAGCTTGCGGGATATTCAGATAGACAGCGAATATAGAACCCTTAGCTGCGATATGGCTAACGATTTTTACATACCAATGCTAGGAGAGGCAATTTTGTACAAAAGAGCTGTGGGATTCTTTTCTTCCTCTGCACTAGCTGCTATTTCAGCGGGGATTTATGAATTGTATGAAAATGGCGGCAAAATACAGTTAATAGCTTCTCCAAAATTGTCACCGGAAGATATTGAGGCTATAAATGATGGTTACCAGCAAAGGGAAGAAATCATTAAAGGTGCCTTAAAACGAGAATTGGAAGATTGCACAGATTTTTGTCATCAAAATCGTCTTAATTTACTGGCAACACTTATTGCCAAAGGAATTTTAGATATAAGAATTGCTGTTACCATAGGAAAGAAAGGTATCGGCATGTATCATGAAAAAATGGGATTGATAGAGGATATAGAAGGCAATATAGTAGCATTTTCTGGTTCCATGAATGAAACAGATACTGCTATACATGATAACTATGAGGCCATAGATGTATTTTGTTCGTGGATTTCCACAGATGATAAAAGGGTGGAAAGAAAAAATCAAGCCTTTACAAAAATGTGGGATGGATTGGATGAAAATATATGCGTTATGAAGTTTCCAGAAATAGAAAAGGAATTTATAGAAAAATATCAGATAGGGGATATTGATGCAAAAGCATTGCGAGAAGGCTGGGCGGCAGATCATTTTAAAACAACATTTGGCTTGGTGAAGCCTGAATGGCTGAATTTGTATGATTATCAGCAAGAAGCCATAAAAAATTGGCAGGCAAATGACTATTGCGGAATTTTCGACATGGCAACAGGAACAGGTAAAACTCTAACGGCATTGGGAGCTGTAGCGGAATTATGTAAAAATGTCAAACGCCTAGCAGTGATTATCGTATGCCCATATCAGCATTTGGTGGAACAGTGGGCAAAAGATGTTAAAGAGTTTAGCTATAAGCCTATATTGTGGTATAGTGATTCACCTGATAAAAATTACAAAATGATTTGTCGAGAGATGTTTTTTGATTTTAAGTATTCAATATCAGAAGAGAAATTTATTTTGATAATTACTACCAACAGTAGTTTTGTTAGTGAAGCATTTCAAAAAGAAATGAATCGTTTAGACGGTCATGATGTTCTTCTGATAGTAGATGAGGCACATAATATAGGCGCAAAGAAAATTAGAAATACACTGAATATAGACTATAAATATAGATTAGCACTATCTGCGACCTTGGAAAGACATAATGATACCTCCGGAACTAATGCCCTGAAGAAATTTTTTGGTGAAAAGTGTATAGAGTATGGCTTAGAAAATGCCATAAAGGATAAAAAGCTTACACCATATTATTACTATCCTATCGTTGTTAATCTTACAATGCAGGAACAAGAACAATATAACAAACTAACTAGAGAAATTGTCAAATGTTTGTATAAAGATAAATATGGAAAGATTGCTGTAAATGAACGTGGAAAACAGTTGCTTATAATTAGATCTCGCTTGATAGCAGGGGCGTACAATAAAATAGATAGCTTGAGGGATATATTGCAGGATTCATATATCAATGAACATGATTTATTGATATATTGTGGAGCTGCCAATGTTTATGAAGATTGGGATGTTTATGATAGTGAAGATTTTAATCTAGGACGCCAAATAGACTGTATAAGCACTATGATGAATATGGATTTAGGCATGAGAACGGAGCAATTTACATCAAGACAATCCATGGAGGAAAGGAAATACAGGATAGAGCAGTTAAAGAATCAGGAGATTCAAGGATTAGTTGCCATAAAATGTCTTGATGAGGGTGTTGATATTCCTCAGATTAGGACAGCATTTATTCTGGCAAGCACTACAAACCCTAAGGAATATATTCAGAGGCGGGGGAGAGTATTGAGATTGTCTCCCAATAAAAATTATGCAGAAATATACGATTTTGTGACTATGCCATGCGAGGAGGTTGAGGCAACAGAGGATAGAGATAATTCATTAGGTTTAATAAAACGGGAGCTTCTTCGTATGGTAGAGTTTAATGATTTAGCAAAAAATAGTTATGCTAATGAATATCAAATACATCGAATAATTGATAAATATAATTTATATGATTTTGAATTAATGTTGGAATCTGAGCCTGTTATGGAGGATGATGAATTATGGATGATATGATTGTAAGTGAGTCTGCAAAATATGAAATTATAGACAAAATATTAAAGGAAGAACAGGATAATATAAATAATAATCATATAATCTCAGATGTTGATATGGTAGATAAAATCGTCAAAATTATAAAGGAGTACGTTAATGCTAATTAAATATATAAAATTAAAGAATTTTAGACAGTTTAAAGGCGAACATAAAATTAATTTTTCCACAGATAAGGAAAAGAATGTTACCATTGTTATGGGGGATAATGGTTCTGGTAAAACAACATTAGAACAGGCTTTTTTATGGTGTTTATATGGTCAAAATAATTTCCAGAATAAGGGATTGCTGAATCTGGAAATTGAGAATACAAGGTATGCAACTGTAGAAGTGGAACTATATATAGAACATCATGGCACAGAATATAAGATAAAAAGAATACAGTCATATAGAAGAACTAATTTTGTCTGGGAACCAGATGTACCACAGGTATTTCTAGATATAAGAAATGCTACAGGCGGATGGGATAAAATAGATGCTACTGTGATAAGGTCTAAGGTAAATAGGATAATGGCAGAACAGTTATCACAATTTTTCTTTTTTGACGGGGAACATTTAAGCGATATGAGTAAAGAACTGTTTGAAAAGAAAAAAAGTAATAATTTTAGAGATGCTGTGCGAGGATTAGTAGGGTTAGCAGCTTTAGAGGCGGCAGTTACACATTTTGGCAAGAAACCGGGCCCTCGTTCTATCACTGTTATTAGTAGATTTAATAAAGAAATAGATGAGTCAGGGGTAGAGGAACTTGGCAAATTGACTAATTTAATTGAGGATTTGGAAGCAAGGGCAGGAAATGTTGATAGAGAATTGAAATTAGCCGAAGAAAGTATAGATATAAGTAATAAAGAGTTAGGTGAAGTTGAAACTAAATTGGCTTTATTGAATGATGATGCCGATAGAAAAAGGGAATATGAAGCTCTTAATAAAAAAATAAAGGAAAATGAGCAAAGAAAAACAGATAATATAAATGGGTTCTTTAAGTTATTTGGCAACAAAATAGGCTTATATTATTCCCAGAATGTAATAGGCGAAGTATTGGAAGAATTAAGGGATTTTGATGTTTTAGACAAAGGCGTTCCAGGCATACACTCAGATACAGTAGCTTTTTTGCTAAAAAGAAATATATGTATATGTGGAGAAAAAATCTCTGATTCAGAATCTAGAATTAAACATTTGAGAGAATTGGAATTAGCGTTGCCACCACATAGTATAGGAAATTCCATAAGTATTTTCTCTGCTGGTGTCAAAACGGCCATGGATAGCCTCGATGATTTTACATCACAAAAAGATAATTGCCTGAAAAATTATAGAAGCTTTAAGGAAGAGATTAGAAGAGCCGAAGTTCGTCGTTCCGAAATAGAGGAATCATTATCTGATGTAAATGAAGCGAATGCGCTAAGACAGAGAAGAAATAAAGCGAATGCTGTTCTAAAGGAAGCGAAAGAAAACAGAGGTAGACTCTCTATGCAATTAGAGTCATTGAATAGAGAGATTAAACATAATCAGAAGAAACGAGAGGATTTACTAGAGCAGGATACAAGAACTTCCTTAAATAAAAAATACCTGACATATGCAGAAGCAGTATACGAGATCTTGAATGAGGTCTATGAGGAAAAGGAAAACAAAATTAGAAATGAATTGCAACAAACTATAAATAAAATTTTTTCTAAAATATATGATGGAGAAATTTTATTAAAAGTAGATGAAAAATATAGAGTTTCAACTCAAATAAGAAATATGGATTTGTCTTTATTATCTGGAGACGTAGATAGAAATACTGCACAAAATTATGCTATTATTTTTGCTTTTATCGCAGGAATTATTGAGATGGCAAAGAAAAAGCGCGGAGATGGTAAAAATGAAAATATTCTGTGTAATACTAAGGAAAGCTATCCATTGGTAATGGATGCGCCATTATCCTCATTTGATAAAACCAGAATAGCAAATATTTGTCAATCATTACCAGATATAGCGGAGCAGTTCATTCTTTTTATAAAGGATACAGATGGAGATATTGCGGAAAAACATCTAGCTAATAGAATTGGAGCCAGATATAAAATTCTTCCTATTAGTAAGGCATATTCAAATATTGAAAGGAAATGTTAATATGACTGATTCGATGGAAATTTTTCAAAAAGATTACAAAATATATGGCCGACACGCAGGATATGTACGGGCGCTGGTAGGAACCAATTCATCAGGAACAAAAATAAAATCTTCAAGAATACCTATATTCCAACGTTATGTTGATGTAATAGCAGTAGCACCTATTGTAGGATTTATTTACAAAAAAAGAGGGATGGCTGATACGGGTGAGGATATAAGTATGTTGGCCTCTCAGATGATGCAGATAAGCCATATATTAACAAGGTCGTATAGAATTATAATGATATTGGATCAAAAGGAAGAAATCTCTGCCCAGGATAGGTTGGATAGAGCATTTAAATATGATCGAAATCAGGTAAAGAGAAAAGCGGGAGACGATATATTTAAAGCGTATATGTTAGGAGGAATAGAGGTTTTATATGAAAAATTAATAAAAGATTCGAGCACATTAGATGAAGATTTTATGAACTGTATAGAATTTATTGATGAATTTGATAAACTGTCACCTAAAAAGAGAACGAAAGAGGATATCATAGAATTGTGTAGTTTGGCTGGAGAATAGTTGTTGCTTGCAGGATATGGTCTATTGAAAAATAGATGAAGGTGGGAGAAATTGTATGGCTGATGAAACTAAATCAAATTTAACAACAGTGATAGAGCAGATAAATAAGAATGAAATATTGTTGCCAGATTTTCAGAGAAAATTTGTTTGGAGAGATGAAGAGCAGCAAAAAAAATTAGTGGCATCAGTGCTTTGCAAGATGCCTATAGGCAGTATTTTATTATTGCAAGCTAATCCAAATGATTATGCGGCAAAGGTAATAGGATGTGCTAAGAAAAAAGTAGATACATCTATCATAAAAGATGATGTGTTCTTTTTACAGATATCGCCAATAATATGATTTCATCATATTCATTGGAGGATTATGTAAAGGAATTAACTGATAGGGCAAGCTCAGCATTACATATTAGTACATATACAAATGCTGGTGATAGGAGTAGTGAGAAATATATACATGAAATTCTTGCAGGAAGATTTACTGCTGTAAAGGGAGATGTCGAGAATAGAATAAATGAGTGTCTTTTAAGTTGGCAATAATGATTTTTGCTCCTATTAATGCTATAATATTCATATCAAACAAATGCTGGTATGATTTATAGTAGAGCGGTGATGATTATGGCAGGATGGAATGTTCCTAGTGGCGATATTTTAGATAGTATTGTTTTTGAGGATGAAATATGGACGGCGTTCAGTTATTTTTTCTCAGATAGCTGTCGTAAAAACACAACATATAAATATGGTTTTTTGAAATCCATCTTGGATAATTTATTTTCAGTCGAACCAACAAGTAGAGGATTGGAACTGAGCTTTCAGCAGCTTTTCGACAAATTTACATAGAACTACTGGAATTTGATTCTAAAGTACAATCTAAAGCAGGCAAAAGTAACTAGCAGAGTTAAATATTCGGGTACAGAGCGTATTATTCGAGAAGCTGTAAATCAATATAGATTATCAGAATTTGCAGAATATAGTTCTTTAGATGCATCATTGCGCAAGGAAATTGCTAAGCAAGTAATGTTTGTTTGTCAGGAAAATGTTGTAGGGGCTGTATATGCGGATTTTGCTGGAAAGATGTATGGTTTTAGCAAAAAAGAAGGAAGAATATGGCTTAATATGCCGTTTTATGCTTTTTGCAAAAGTTTAAGTTAAATATAGAACATAATAATTATTATGCTTGGGCAAAGCTTTTGGAGAAGTACAATGGAGGAAATGTTACTAATTGCTTGCTAAATAAATTGGAGGATGCAACGCCGAAACGGCATAATCTGTCGCTCTACAGAGATATTTTGAGAAATGAATTTGGTGTGGCAAGCTGTTTTTATTGTGGTAAAAAATTAACAGATAAGTCTCAGGTGGATCATGTGATTCCTTGGCAAATGGTGCGGGAGGACAAGCTATGGAATTTTGTTCTGGCTTGTCCTTCTTGTAATGCAAGCAAAAATAATCGTATTACAACAAAGCCTGTTATACGCTTCGTCATTGAGCGTAATGATATCATCCGTACGTATGGCAGTTCACTGCGATGTGTAGCGGAGGATTTTCAGAATTATACTGATAACATGATGGTTAATCTGTGGGGATATGCCCAAAATGGTGTATTTCAGGAGTGGCAATGGTGAGAATATCAATAAATAGCACTGTATTTTGCCAAAAGAAAACCGACCTCCCAAAATTAGATTTTAGGTCTAATTTTTGAGGTCGGTACATGTTTAACTTAGGGGATTTTTAGTATTGTTTTATTAGAGCATAGTAAGATAACGGCTAAATTCCGAAGGATCAATGCCCAGAGCAGTCATAGCTTTCTCAGGGGACAAGTTTAGATTACGCATCAATTCCTTTATTGACTCGATTTTACCTTCTAGTTTACCTTCCAATCTGCCACGAGCTTCTCCCCGTTCCTCGCCAATCTTAATGAGCGTCTCTCGTTCCTCTTTTTCATTCCACTCAAATCCGAACATATCTATAACCTCCTTTTGGTTGTTTTTTAGATAGTCAACCATAACATTATTCTCCAGACAATATTTAATGGCTGCATCGACAGCATGATCAATTTCTATTTTCTGTTGACGAAAATGCTTATAAGCGTTGGAAAATATACTGTATTCTCCTATAGGCAGGCATTTTCTTTTCAATTCATAGTTCATGCCATCCGCTAGATTATATACATGAACAGTAAGCTCCAACTTATCAGAGTGAGTTTCAAAGGCATCGCTTAGCTTCAAGGTTTGCTGCTCAAAAGATGTATCGCTTCCATCGTAGAATACATAAAACTCTGGTGCAGGAATCTTGATTAAATCATCGCCGTAAATCTTTTTATGAGAGGTGCTGGTATAGCGTCTGTACAGTTCATCAACATAACTGAGAAAACGCAGGGGCATATTGGGATTGATAGTGGTCTGATGTTCAATGAGTACAACCATAAGATTATTCAAAAGAAAGGAAATATCATATAATCCCACTTTCACATAAGAAAACATGTTTCTAATTTCATTATAACATGGTAAAAGATGCTAGGCAATTGAATTTATGATTGATCTGTGAGCGTATAGTATTCTTTTGGCGTTTCCACAATCTTCTTGCTTGCAAGAATAGTTTTGCGGACTACCATGTTTTCCATGGCCTTCAATACCTTGCCTTTAGTCAAGTTTGGATTTGGATCGGTAATGGTGAGAGTTTGGCTACATTCTTATGATACTTCTATGACATGTCATAGGCAAGGGGGATATACGGAAATAACTAATGCAAAATGGCAAAATAGATTAATCCTTTCAAGTTTAGTTGTGAAAATAGGTCTTAATTGGGTTTTCTGTTGAGACATACGTTGTAGGTATCGAAGCAGAAATGAAATTCTTCCTCTGTAGGAGATGGATTAGTTTGACCTGTCTCTTGCTGGTTTGGCTGATTCATATGTATGTTCTCAGGATTGTCAGCCTCGGAGGACTGTATACCTTCGTACTGAGGTATACTAGCAGAAGGATTTTTTTCTTTTTCTTTTATCTTATTCTTAGGTGGTGGGGAAGCCTTGTGGCACAAGGGCTGAGAGGCTGTAGGTGTTCCGTGATGCGTTCCGTAATGCGTTCCGTGATGCGTTCCGTGAGAAGGAACACCATTTGCCGAAAAATCCTTAGGTGTTCCGCAATGCGTTCCGTCAGCAGGAACACCTTCATACTGGTAAGTCTCTGCTTAATATTCATACTTGACATGGTTATTTTTTTTTGATATCATTTCTTAGGTTATATATACTCTTGATAGGGAAGAGTGTTTCTACCAACTGCCGAGAATAGTTGTCTATGACCCGCTGGGTTGTGGTATACTTTTCTGGGTTTTTTTGTGTGTAAATTTAGCCCAAGCCGCAGGAATAGATTTGGCAGCAGGCATTTTAGTTGCAGAAGAGGGAGTGTTTGGATGAAATACGATGTTATTATTATTGGTGCAGGGCCGGGGGGCATTTTTTCTGCCTATGAGCTGATTAAGGGGAACAAGGATATAAAGGTGGCTGTTTTTGAGGCAGGCCGTTCTCTGGAAAAAAGAAAATGTCCTATTGATGGCAAGAACATCAAAAGCTGTATCAATTGTCCATCCTGTGCTATTATGAATGGTTTTGGCGGTGCTGGGGCTTTTTCTGATGGCAAATACAATATTACCAATGATTTCGGCGGTACCCTTTATGAGCATATCGGCAGGGAGGAAGCGCTGGAGCTGATGTATTATGTGGATGATATCAATGTCAGCCATGGCGGTCAGGGCACAAAAATGTATTCTACCACTGGTACCAGCCTGAAAAAGACCTGTATGCAGAATAAGCTGAAGCTGCTGGATGCTTCTGTGCGCCATCTGGGTACGGACAAAAACTATGTAGTGCTGGAAAATCTCTATAACGAGCTGCAGGAGCGAGTGGATTTCTTCTTTATGACTCCAGTGGAAAAGCTGGAGGTGTTGGACAAGGGCTACCGGGTTATTACCGCCCAGGACAGCTATGAATGTGCTAAATGCATTGTTTCTGTAGGCCGCAGCGGCAGCAAATGGATGGAAAAAATCTGTCAGGAGCTGGAGATTCCTACCATGTCCAACCGGGTGGATTTGGGTGTCAGAGTGGAGCTGCCGGCAGAGGTATTTTCCCATCTTACTGATGAGCTGTATGAAAGCAAAATTGTTTATCGTACAGACAAATTTGAGGACAAAGTGCGTACTTTCTGCATGAATCCTTATGGCAGTGTGGTAAGCGAAAATACCAATGGCATTATTACCGTCAATGGCCATAGCTATGAGGACAAGGCCCTCCAGACTGGCAATACCAATTTTGCCCTGCTGGTGTCCAAGCATTTTTCCGAGCCTTTCAAGGACAGCAATGGTTATGGCGAAAGCATTGCCCGCCTGTCCAATATGCTGGGAGGCGGAGTGCTGGTACAGCGTTTTGGGGATTTGGTGCGGGGACGTCGCAGTACCCAAAAGCGTATGGATGAGGGGTTTGTGACACCGACTCTGGCAGCGGCTCCTGGAGATTTGAGCCTGGTTCTGCCCAAGCGTATTTTGGACGGCATTATTGAAATGATTTATGCTTTGGACAAAATCGCACCGGGCACCGCCAATGATGATACCCTGCTCTATGGTGTAGAGGTAAAATTCTACAATATGGAGGTGGAGCTGGATCACAAGCTGGAGTGTCGTTACAAGGGACTGTATATTATCGGTGATGGCAGCGGCGTAACCCATTCCCTGTCCCATGCTTCGGCCAGCGGCGTTTTTGTAGCTAGAGAGATTCTAGCTGGTATGTAAGCAAAATAAAATAGCCCTTTTCGGCCTGTCCACAGCATTGCTGAGTGCAGCGGTCTCCCTAAAGTAGATTTTAGGTATAACTTTAGGGGGACTGCATTCCGTTGCTGAGGGTGGCTGAAGGGGGCTATTTGTCTTTAGGACAGACTGCTGAAAAGGGCATCTACAATTTGATGAATATCTGTGGCTGCGATGGAGGAATAGTTTACCACAAAGGTATGCTCCGGGGCTGCCTGACGGTTTTGATAGTAGTGCTGGAGAGGCTGAAGCATCAGCCCCTTTTGCTGTAATCTGGCCTGCAAATCCCGGTCAGACAAATTGGTATGGATTTGCAGAAGAAAATATAGGCCGGAGGATTGCTGGAGTATCTGAATTTTTTCGTGCTGAGGATGGCTGGTCAAGGCCTTCAGCAGCTGTTGACGAAGTTTTTTGTAGTTGTTCCGCATACGGTTAATATGCCGTTCAAAATACCCCTGATTGATAAACTCCGCCAGAGTGTATTGCTCAAAGGTGGAGACAGTACAGCTTAGATAGTTCAATTTGCTGTTGAATTTTTCCAGCAAAGGCTTGGGCAGTACCATATAGCTGATACGGATGGTGGAGGCCAGACTTTTGGAGAAGGTATTCATATAAATAACCTTGCTGCTCATATCTATGCTGAAAAGGGAGGGAATGGGACGGCCTACGAGACGGAATTCTGTGTCATAATCATCTTCAATGATGTATCTAGGGCCGGCTGCGGCCCAGCCCAGCAGTTCATAGCGGCGGCTGATGGGCGTGATAATGCCTGTAGGGAAATGGTGGGAGGGGCTGATATGGATAACATCACAGCTCATGGAATTCAGGGCGGTGACAGACATGCCCTGCTGGTCAATGGGAAGAGCGATACAGCAGGCTCCGTTGTCTCCATAGATCTTGCGTAGTTTCTGATAGCCTGGATCCTCCACACAGTAGATTTTGTCCCGGCCGATAAGCTTAATCAACAGTTCATAGAGATACTCTGTGCCGGCGCCGATAACAATCTGTTCCGGGGCAATATCCATGCCTCGAAAATGCCGTAGATGATTGGCAATGGCCTGCCGCAGAGGGGCTACACCGGCAGTAGGAGACTGGGTGAGGAGCAGCTGCTGTTTCTCGCTGATGGTGTGCCGCAGGAGACGGCTCCAGGTGCTGAAGGGAAAGTTTTCGGCCAATAGGCTGTTGGAGGATAAATCAACTATGTGAGGGGCAGGAACTGTGGGTGAGTCCTTTGTCTCAGAATTTTCCCAAGCCTGTTGGGGCATGTTTCCGCCCAGGTCAGGAGAAGTATTCTCCTGAGGGAGATTGGTGTTGGTGCTTTGCTGTTGGTCAAAGAAATCCATGGATTGACGATAGCTTTCCACGGGAGAGACAAAGTAGCCTGATTTTAATTTGGCATAAATATAGCCTTCGGAAACCAGCTGGCCATAGGCTCCTTCTACCGTAATGGTGCTGATGCCAAGCTGGGCAGCCAGTGAACGCTTGGAGGGCAGCCTGGTGCCGGGGGTTAGGTGATGGAGGAGAATTTCGTTTTTGATGTATTGATAAATCTGCATATAGATGGGCTGGGGCTTGTTAGGCTCCAGATTCAAAGTCAGCATAGAGGGACCGCCTTTCTACAATGAAAATCAGGGGGTACTGGAAAAGTGTTCGGCTAATTGGCAGGATTTGTGGTAAAATAAAAGCGGCAGGGTATGCCGCTTTGTAGCTTCTATCCACCTAACGGATAGGAGGGTTAGAGTGAAATTTTCTGTAATGGCTTTACCAATATCAGGAAGATTACGGCGTTGAGGAAAGCCTTCAGAGCCAGACCTGGGGTGGAGCTGAGTCCTGCCTCTATGCTGTCATAGAGAAGAGCACCGAAAATGGTGTAGGCGGCTACCATCCAAACAAAGCCCAGGAAAATAGCGGTAAGGTTGCCGCTGTTAATCTCAAAGCTGTTGTGACTGTTCTGGTAGAGCAGGCCGAAAATCCAAGCCATAATGTATTTGATAAGCAGGGTAGGCACAATCCAAAGGGCAAAGCCGCCTATCAAATCGGCTAAAGCGGAACCTATCGCTCCGGCGATGGCTCCCTGCTTCCGGCCCAAAAGCACAACGGCCAGCAATACAGCGGCATCTCCCAGATGGGCATAGCCCAAGGGAATAGGGATTTTGGGCACAAAGGTCATAACAAATACAATAGCGGTAAATAAAGAGGTAAGGCATAAATCCTTGGTAGTTAATCTCATAATGGTCACTCCTGACTGAATTTGTGTTCAATATATTGAATATGCTACCTAGTATAATGCCACATTGGCTATATTGAAATAGTCAGAATGAGATAAAAATATAATATCAGATTTATGGTCAGATGAAAAGATTATTTTGTAAAGGATGAGGAAATGGAGCAGGAAAAAATATATGCAGAACAAGCGGGACATAAGCATTTGAAGGCTTTGGGCCAATTTTTTACGCCGGCTCCAGTGGCGGAGTTTATGTGTGGCTGGGCTGGGAAAAATGCCAAAAATATGCTGGATCCTGCAGCTGGTAATAGTATTTTTCTCCAACAGATGCATAGGATTTTTCCTCAATGCCAGCTGAAAGGCTATGAAATCGACGGGGATATTTTGGAGTTTTTTGGCAATCCCTCTGGGGCGGAAATGGTGCTGGGGGATTATTTGACCATGGATTGGCAGGAACAATACGAGGCTATTGTGGGAAATCCTCCCTATAATAGATTTCAGGCGGTGGCTAATCGGCAGGAAATATTGAATAAAATCCAGGAGGAAACTGGCATCCGCTATGGCGGCAATAGCAATCTTTACCTGCTTTTTTTGGCGAAAAGTATTTTTCAGCTGGCCCCTCAGGGGAAGTTGGCTTATCTGATTCCTAGTGAGTTCCTTAACTCCATTTATGGTACTCAGCTGAAGGCCATGCTTTTGGAGGATAGGCTGCTGCGGTGTATTGTCAATTTCCGCTATAATGAGGATATTTTTCCTGGGGCCAATACTACCTGCTGTATTCTTTTGCTGGATAGGGCGCCCAAGGAGGAGATTGCTTTTTTTAATCTTGCTTCCATGGAGGAGCTTTCTGCTGTTGATGTGGATAGAGGACAGGGGCCTCATGGCGTCAGGGTAAAATATGGTCAGATAGGACCGGAGGAAAAGTGGCGTCCTTATCTGCATCAGGAGAAACAGCAGAGGCTGGCTCATCTGGTGCCTATGGAAAAATATTGTCGGATTGGCCGGGGGATTGCTACGGGAGCCAATGATTTCTTTTGTCTGAGCCGGCAGCAGGCTGAGGAATTGAGAATTGACGCCAAATATCTCCGGCCCTGCCTTTGCCGCAGCAGGGATGTAAAGGATTGTATCTGGCAGCTGGGGGATTGGCAGGCTTTGGCAGCTGGGCAGGGCAAGGCTTTTATCTTGAATGTACAGGGGAAGCCTGAGGGCAGGGTACGGGCATATATCCGTCAGGGACAGGCAGAGGGGCTGGCTAAGCGGTATCTTCTGTCCAAAAGACAGCCCTGGTATAGCATGGAGCAGAAGCCTGCGGCACCTATTTTGATTTCCTCTGCTTATCGCAATGAGTATAAGGTACTGCGGAATTTGGCTGGCACAGGGAATCTGACGGCTTTTCATGGAATTTTTGTCCATGAGGCCTATAGAGAATGGACGGATATTATTTTTTGCTATTTGCTGACGGATAGGGCCAGAATGTTGATTGACCGCAATCGCAAGGAACTGGGCCGGGGGCTGGCCAAGCTGCAGCCGGGGGATTTACAGCAGGCTGAAATGCTGGATATAGAAATCCTTGGTGAGCAGGCTAGGGAGAGGATATTGGCTGTTTATAAGCAAATGGTTGGTCAGGAGGCACCCCAGGCCAATCTGGTCAAGGAGCTGGAGAAAATTTTTTATCCCTATTATTGTACAAATGAGAGAAAAGATGTTACAATGAATAAAGACGAATAAATTAGACAAAACGGGAGCTTGCGCAGGCAGGCTGAGAGTAGGCTGGGGCCTTGACCGTACCTGATGTGGATAATGCCACCGTAGGGAACCATATTGTGTAGGTATGATGGTATACCAATGGCTGTGGCTAGGTATACCATTTTTGTGTATTAGGAAAGGATGTTATGTATGGCTAAAGAGTATAAGACTCAGATGGAAGCAGCCCGCAAGGGGATTGTTACTCCGGAAATTGAAAAGGTTGCTACCAAGGAGCATATGTCTGTGGAGGAGCTGCTGCCCCTGGTTGCCTGCGGCAAGGTGGCTATTCCTGCCAATGTGAATCACAAATGCTTGGAACCGGAGGGTATCGGCTCTATGCTGCGTACCAAGATTAATGTTAATCTTGGTGTGTCCAGAGACTGCAAGGACTATGATGTGGAAATGGAAAAGGTTATGTCTGCTGTGAATATGGGGGCAGAGGCTATTATGGATTTGTCCAGCCATGGCAATACCCAGCCTTTCCGTCAGAAGCTGACCAGTGAGTGTCCTGTGATGATTGGTACTGTGCCTGTTTATGACAGCGTTATTCATTATCAGAGAGATTTAGATACTTTGACTGCCAAGGATTTTATTGATGTTATCCGCCTTCATGCTGAGGATGGTGTGGATTTTGTTACCCTCCATTGCGGCATTACCCGCAAGACCATTGACCAGATTAAGAAGCATAAGAGAAAGATGAATATTGTTTCTCGTGGTGGTTCTTTGGTTTTCGCCTGGATGTCCATGACTGGCAATGAGAATCCTTTCTATGAGTATTATGATGAGATTCTGGATATCTGTCGTGAATATGATGTGACTATTTCTCTGGGGGATGCCTGCCGTCCTGGCTGTCTGGCGGATGCTACTGATGTGTGTCAGATTGAGGAGCTGGTGCGTCTGGGAGAGCTGACCAAGAGAGCCTGGGCCAAGGATGTACAGGTTATGGTTGAGGGGCCTGGTCATGTGCCTATGGATCAGATTGCAGCCAATATGAAGGTACAGGAGACTATTTGTCAGGGAGCACCTTTCTATGTGTTGGGGCCATTGGTAACAGATATTGCGCCAGGGTATGACCATATTACGGCAGCCATCGGCGGTGCTATGGCAGCTATGCATGGAGCGGCTTTCCTGTGCTATGTCACCCCAGCTGAGCATCTGGCTCTGCCAAATGTAGATGATGTAAAGCAGGGCATTATTGCCAGCAAGATTGCGGCTCATGCAGCGGATATTGCCAAGGGTGTCCGGGGTGCCAGGGATATAGATGATAAAATGGGTGATGCCCGCCGGGTGCTGGATTGGGATGCGCAGTGGGAGTGTGCCCTGGATCCTGAAACTGCCAAGGCTATCCGGGCGGATCGTTCTCCAGAGCATGAGGATACCTGCTCTATGTGCGGTAAATTCTGTGCGGTGCGCAGTATGAACAAGGCTTTGGCTGGGGAGCATATTGATATTCTCTGATATATGGTTATGAGATTATGCTGCCGACAGGGCCATAAATAGGGCGCTGAAATATTTTTTACCCTGCTGATAAATATTTTGCTATGACTTCTGAGGGAAGGAGGTAATGGCTGATATTTATTGGCAGGGTTTTATCGTGGTAAAAAAATCGTATTTGTGGTATGATAGGCAGGAGCTTAAAATGTGGAGGTGTGGATATTTGAAGGCATTGAGAAATTTTGCTGCCTCAAGACGGTGCAAGGATCTGATTGTCATGGCAGTGGTGCTGGAGGCATTTTTCCTGGCATTGTCTCCTATGGTGGCGGAGATTTCCTTACTTATAGGCTTTGTGATTTACCTTTTTCGCTGGCGGATGGATAGGAATCACCATTTCAAGAAAACTCCTGTCTTTGGGGCCATAGCTGTATTTATGCTTTGCGGGGCGGCCTCGATACTGGTTTCTCCCGATAGGGGATTTAGCTTTTACAATTGGTACAATCTGGCGGTAGTATACTGTATGACCTTTGTGCTGGTGACGCAGAATGTTACGACTAGGGATGAAATCAAGGTGGTGGCCTATGCCCTTGGCCTGTCGGCCCTGCTGGTGGTGGCGGATGGCTTCTATCAGTTTATTTTTGGCATTGATACGGCTGATATGAAATGGGTTGACGGCGAGGCTTTTCCGGAGCTGAGGAAAAGGGTTTTTGCTACCTGGGAGAATCCTAATATTTTGGCGGCTTATCTGGATATTGTTATCTGTGTCCTTTTGGGCTTGTTTGCCAAATTAAAGGATAGGGATGCGAGAATAGGTTTGGCTTTGTTTATGGTGGCCTGTCTGGCCTGTCTGGCTATGACCTATGCTAGAGGTGCTTTGCTGACCATTGCTGTTATCATGGGCTGTTATGGCATGCTGAAGGATAGACGGATTCTGCTGGCCCTTATTCTAGTGGCTGGCGGCGTTCTGGCTATGGATCCGGTGCTGTTAGAGCGGATGCAGACAGCTTTTCTGGTGGCAGATACCTCTTCCGAAATGCGGATTGCCATGTGGGAAAGCACGGTTCAGATGATTATGGATCATCCTTTGCTGGGAATTGGCTGGGGAGCCTATTGGATGGTTTACCCTCAGTATGATACCTATATTGTAGATGGCAGTGTAACCTTGGTTCATGCCCACAATATTTATTTGAATTACTGGGCGGAAATCGGCTTGATAGGAGGTACTGCCTTCCTGTGGTATTTCTTCAAAACCATGGGGCTGGCTCTTTTCAATAAGCGGATATTGGCAGATAATCTCATGGAAGGCCTGTTGTTGGGGCTGGGCTTGGCCTTGGTTTCTGTGGCTTTGAATGGTGTTACGGATGATGTGTTGTTTAATATTCCTTCCTCCATGCTGTTGTGGCTGCTTTGTGGGTTGGTCTATGCTATAAGGAGAATCTAGGGTTAATACTTCCTGTACTAAAAAGCAGGGGCATGAGGTTTTGATAAGGCTGTTGCCTTGGGGCTGACTATGTTTTGGATAAATGCCTCTAAGGTAATAGCCTTATTTTGGTTGAAGGGTGTTCTGGGCGGTAGTAAAATAGAAGTGAGGAGCGATAAAATATGAAACTTAATTCCAAAATACTGGTTATAATGGTGCTGATTATGTGGCTGATCAGTGAATTCGGACCAGCAGAAGCTTCAGGGGCAGCTAGTATTTGTGGTATAGGTATAGCAGTTATTGCTTTAGTACGGCTTTTGCAGGAGCAAAAGAAGCATAAATAAGGAATTATGAATTTGTGTTAAGTAGAATTACTAAGGACAATATTGGATAAATTACAAGAAGTGATAGCAATCACAGGATAAAATATAGTATAATGAAAAGAGACCTGCATTCAACAAAGTTCGTCATGGCAAAGTATATATACATTTGACGTGACCATCTCCGGCTCACAAGCAGAGGTATTAGGTTGTGCAGGGTTTTGTGGTGTGTAATTTATGTATCATATAGAAACAGGTGGTGTAGCTAAATGTTGGTGGAATCAGGTTCCATTGTGGCAAATGATATTTTGTCTGATGATGTAAGATGTATGGTTATTCAGGTGCCAGGGGTTGCTGCTGAGGCTGAACCAGGACAATTTGTTATGGTGAAAAATGAAAATGGTGGTACCTTTTTACGTCGTCCTTTTGGTGTGGCTGATGTTGATAGAGAGCAAGGGCGTATTCTGCTTATCTATCGAGTGGCAGGCAAAGGAACTCAAGAACTAGCAGGTCTAGAGCCTACTATGGAGCTTAGTGTTGAAGGACCTCTTGGGGGAGGATTTTGTTTTGCTCCAGAGGGATTTGGTGCAAAGGGAACTTTGGGAGATACCCAATCTCTCGATACAGAACAGGCTGCTGCAGATAGCATAAGTGCAGATACAGACGAAATTCATGGAGGGCGTACCCTGTTGATTGGCGGTGGTGTAGGTGTTGCTCCTATGATTTATACTGCCCGTCGTCTGGCAGAGCTGGAGCCTGATAACAAACCTATTTTTTTGCTGGGTATTCGTAATGAAGGCGAGCTGTTTTGGCAGGATTATTTGGAGAACTTTACTGAGGAAATCATAGTAACCACCAACGATGGTTCTGCTGGTATCAAGGGCTTTGCTATAGACGCTATGCCAGAGATTCTCAACCGTTATGATATTCGTCATATAAAAATCTGCGGACCTACTATTATGATGGAGGGCTTGGCCAAGCTGGCTATGAAGCAGGGCATTGAATGTCAGGTTTCCTTGGAAAAGCGAATGGCCTGTGGTATCGGTGTATGTTTAGGCTGTACCTTTGAGGGAATGGTCAGTGGCAAACGTTGGAAGATTTGCCATGATGGTCCGGTGTTCCCTGCTGAGGAGGTATTTGCAAGATGAAAATGAATATGGATAGATTAGCCACAGACTTTGCTGGCATAAAAATGAAAACTCCAGTTATGGGTGCCTCTGGAACCTTTGGTTTTGGTATTGAATACAAGGATTTTCTTGATTTAAAACAAGTAGGAGCCATTATTAGCAAAGGGTTGACTCCTGTACCTCGTGCTGGAAACAAGGGGGTACGAATTGCAGAGACACCAGCTGGCATGCTGAATTGTATCGGCTTGGAAAACCCTGGTATTGATAAATTCCTGACAGATATTTTGCCTCAGGTGCGGAAGGAAGCCTCTGAGACAGCTTTCATTGCTAATTTTTCTGCTGGTACAGTGGAGGATTATGGCATGATGGCTGCCAAGCTGGATGTAGATGGGGTAGATGGGGTAGAGGTAAATATTTCCTGCCCAAATGTAAAAGAGGGCGGCATTGTTTTTGGTACAGATCCAAGGGCGGCAGCAGCAGTTACAGAGACAGTAAAAAAGAATACTTCCAAGCCCGTGATTGTGAAGTTGTCTCCTAATGTAACGGATATTACTGCTATGGCCAAGGCTGTTGAGGAAGCTGGCGCAGATGCTATAGCTTTAATTAACACCTTAACCGGCATGGTAATTGATACTCGCACTTGGAAACCTTTGTTGGGCAATGTTACTGGTGGTATGTCCGGCCCAGCTCTTCGCCCTATTGCGGTACGCATGGTGTGGCAGGCAGCACAGGCGGTACAGATTCCAATTCTAGGTCTAGGCGGTATTACCTGTGGGCAGGATGCCATTGAATTCCTATTGGCTGGAGCTAGTGCTGTGGCTGTGGGAGCGGAAAATTTCGTTCATCCAGATGCAGTGGTGCAGGTAGCAGCTGATATTGATGCCTATCTGGAGGCTAGAGGATTGAACCATGTATCTGAATTAGTTGGCAAGGTACAAATTGGATAAAATCCCAGATTTTCTGTAGGTTTATACCTGCAGAAATGGGGAACACACAAATTACTTCGTTATGTAAGCATATTTTAGGAGGAAGATAAATTTTGGCTGATTTAAAAGAAGAAATCCGGAAGCGGCGGACCTTTGCTATCATTTCCCATCCGGATGCTGGTAAAACCACATTGACAGAGAAACTGCTGCTGTATGGCGGTGCTATTCATCTGGCTGGTTCAATAAAATCCCGCAAGACTCAGCATCACGCTGTTTCTGACTGGATGGAAATTGAGAAGCAGCGTGGTATTTCCGTTACTTCATCTGTATTGCAGTTTAATTATAACGGTTATTGCATCAATATTTTAGATACTCCTGGCCATCAGGACTTCTCCGAGGACACATATAGAACTTTGATGGCGGTGGATAGTGCTGTTATGATTATTGATGTGGCCAAGGGTGTTGAGGCTCAGACCAAGAAGCTGTTCAAAGTGTGCAAGCAGAGAGGGATTCCTATCTTTACCTTTGTCAACAAATTAGATCGTTATGGCAAGGCACCACTGGATTTGATGGATGAGCTTGAGAATGTATTAGGTATACGTTCTTATCCTATGAATTGGCCTATTGGTACCGATGGTAATTATTTCGGTGTTTATGACCGCCAGAAAAAGCAGATTGAACTTTTTGATGACGATACTTCCCATGGACAAAATGCTAGAACTTCTGTAACAGGTTCCCTGGAGGATGAGGAATTTGCTGCTATGCTGGGAGCTGAGGCTCATCAGACTCTTGTAGACGATATTGATCTCTTAGATACAGCTGGTGAGGAATTCGATTTGGAAAAGGTGGCTAAAGGCGAATTAACACCTATGTTCTTCGGCTCTGCTATGACTAATTTTGGTGTGCAGAATTTTTTGGAGGAATATCTCAAATTGGCACCAGAGCCAGTAGGTCGAAATTCCAGTGATGGCCTTATTGCGCCAGATGATGAAAAATTTTCTGCCTTTGTTTTTAAGATACAGGCCAATATGAATCCTGCTCATCGAGATAGGTTGGCCTTTATTCGTATCTGCTCCGGCAAATTTGAACGTGGCATGAGCGTTTATCACAATCGCAGTGGAAAGCCAATTAAACTGGCTCAACCACAGCAGTTCTTGGCTCAGGATCGTCAGATTGTAGATGAAGCATATCCAGGAGATATTGTAGGACTTTTCGATCCAGGGATTTTTGGTATAGGTGATACTCTTTGTGAACCATCCCACAAATTCAAATACGAAGATTTTCCTGTATTTCCACCAGAGAAATTTGCCCGCGTGCAGGCTAAAGATACTATGAAGCGAAAGCAATTTGTCAAGGGCATTGAGCAGCTGACTCAGGAAGGTGCTATTCAGTTATTCCAGCAGGCTGGTGCTGGTACAGAATCTTATATCGTAGGCACGGTAGGTACCTTGCAGTTTGAGGTATTAGAGTACCGTTTGAAGAATGAATACGGCGTGGATATAATTATGAATATGCAGCCATATGAGGTTGCCAGATGGATGACCTATACAGATGGCCGTGAAGTAACGCCGGCCAGCCTTCACGGTGCTGATAGAGGTATGTTTGTCTATGACCGTCGCAATAATCCAGTTCTTTTGGTAAGCAACGAATGGGCATTGGGATGGATTACAGATAACAACCCTGATTTGGAACTTCATGTAGTACCTGTGGACAAGGTAGAAGCTTAATTTAATATGTAATATAAAAAATCCCTGCTAAACGATGTTAGGACATCTTAGCAGGGATTTTTGCATGGGGTAGATGTTAAATCCAATATTACATCCGATAAGTATAATTTATCGGATGTAATATTGGATTTGTATACCATAGTTCACCAAGCCTTTATTTATCTACACTTCATGTTTACCTGATTTTACATTTTTATATTATAATAAACACCTTTGTTGGTCACGTGTTAGTCAAGAAACCTTTCGATGTGAATATTTACTTCAGTCACGTTAATTCTGAGTATATAATGTGATATCTTTATCATATTAATTTATACGAAAAAAGAGCTATTTCCTCAGGAGAAAAATTAAGCCAATACCATGAAAATACCATATTTTCACGCTGCTATACAAATCCTCAAGGAAACAGCTCATTAAGAGTGTACAACAACCCGCTACCTATAGAGATATGAGATATGCTGTACGCATCATTTATTTTTCGCTTAGATACCAGCCTGCGCCTTCAAAGCCTCTGCCTTGTCAGTATGCTCCCAAGGCAGATCCACATCAGTTCGGCCGAAATGACCATAAGCTGCAGTCTGAGCATAGATAGGACGGCGAAGATCCAACATTTTGATAATACCAGCTGGGCGCAGGTCAAAATTCTTGGTAACCAGTTCTTCCAGAACACGGTCATTAACCTTGCCAGTGCCAAAGGTATCAACCATGATAGATACAGGAGTAGCTACGCCGATAGCATAGGCCAGCTGTACCTCTGCTCTGTCAGCCAGACCAGCAGCCACAATGTTCTTTGCTACATAGCGGGCTGCATAGGCACCAGAGCGGTCAACCTTCGTTGGATCTTTGCCGGAGAATGCACCGCCGCCATGACGAGCCATACCGCCATAGGTATCAACAATAATCTTACGGCCAGTAAGACCGCAGTCACCCTGTGGGCCGCCAATAACGAACTTGCCAGTTGGGTTGATGAAATACTTGGTTTCCTCGCTGAGAAGCTCCGCAGGAATAACAGCCTTGATTACATACTCAATCATATCCTTGCGAATCTGTTCCAGAGTAACGCTTTCATCATGCTGAGTAGAGATAACAATGGTATCAATAGCTACAGGCTTGCCATTCTCATAGGCAACAGTAACCTGAGTCTTGCCATCTGGACGGAGATATGGCAGAGTGCCATTTTTGCGCACCTCAGCCAAGCGGCGAGCCAAACGATGGGCCAAAGCAATAGGAACAGGCAGATACTCAGGAGTTTCGTTGGTAGCATAACCAAACATCATACCCTGGTCACCAGCACCGGTAGCCTCTTCCTCATCCAGATTGCCCTCACGAGCTTCTAGAGCCTTGTCAACACCCTGAGCAATATCTGGGGACTGCTCGTCAAGGGATACCAGAATACCACAGGTATCTGCATCAAAACCGAACTTTGCTCTGGTATAACCAATATGACGAACTGTATCTCTTACGATTTTGGCAATATCCACATAGCACTTGGTGGATATCTCACCGGCAATATGAGCCTGACCAGTGGTAACCATGGTCTCACAGGCTACACGGCCATATGGATCCTTAGCCAAAATAGCATCCAAAATGCTGTCAGAAATCTGATCTGCTACTTTGTCAGGATGTCCCTCAGTAACAGACTCAGAGGTAAATAATAAACGCTTTGCCATAAAAACGCCTCCTCATAAACTACTGTACAGCAAAAGTTTCTCTCCAGCTAATCAGCTGTCCAGCTATCCCCCGCTGTACCTTCACAAAAACACGACCTGAAATATGAAAACAACCGTTATACACAACAGCCCTTATCGCTTTTAATACACAAAAAAACTCTCCCTAATGAGAGAGTTTCCAAATCTCTCATCTTTCAGGCTATGCCTTCAGGAATTAGCACCGTTTTGTCACACTGACAATGGTTGCCGCGGCTTCGCAGGGCCAGTCCCTCCACCGCTCTGGATGAGTTCATATTTCCTTTTAGTGTCCTTTACAACACATATGAATGATACACGAAAAAACAACAAATGTCAACAGTTATTTAGTCTCAAGTATATCAGACTTCTGCATCTGTCTGATACATCTGGCATAGGCTGCCAGGAGGCCTTTATCGGGCGTATACTGTTCCTCCATGGTATATTGGTACTTTTTATGGTCAAGAATTCCCTCTTTATTTGCCAAGACCGCCTCCAAATAAACTACTACATCCCAGGTATCATAGGAGCCCATCCACAAATCCAAACTACGTCTTTTCTTATATACCCTGTCATGTACATTCAGAATCAAAACCTGCTCCTGATTCATTCGGGTCAAAACCTCGGCCAGTTCCTTCTGGCTAAGGCTATATATATCTTTAGCTCCATTTACCTTGCTGCAGGTCTGAGAAAAATCCTCCTGAGCTTCCACTCCGTATGTCATCGGAAAACGATATTGGGAATAGCATTTTACAAAATAGCGGGTTAGGATATCCTGATATTCCTCCTGCAAATACCTTTCGCTGCCATTCATCACAATAACAGTGGGCTTTTGCCCAACAATTTCCGAAGTATCAGCAGTAATAGGCCGATAATTGTCTACCTTCTGAGGTGTATTGTTGGGCATTTCCTGCACCGCCGCAGCTTTTACCATAAAAGTATTTTCAGACACATTATCCTTGGCCTCAGCTACTAAAGCAGTGTTCATTAATAAAATAGTACCTAAAGCAAAACCTACCAATTTTTTCATAGTTATCGCTCCCTTGTATTACTGCCTGCTTATGTTTGTAATAGTGTATTCACACTACCTCTATCCTAGCATATACTGAGCGGCTCCATATGCTATTAGACCACTGATAATACTATAAGGTAATGAGCGGGTAGCAGCTGCTACAGGCAGTACAACTATAGAAGCTAGAAGTTCTTTGTTCTCCCAGCTGAATCTGAACCCATCAATACCCGTACCAAAAATAGATGTAAAAATCAAGGCACCAAAAACCGCCGTAGGTACATATTGCAGCCATATACGAAAGCTGCGGGGTAATTCCCGATTACCAAGCAGGGCAAAAGGAATTACTCTAGGTATATAGGACACCACAAATAGTCCCAAAATACATAGCAATGTATCGCTATAACTCATTAGCCTTCATCCCCCGTTTCTGTATTTTATTCCATATTGACACTACTATTTTTCTGACAAATTCCCTTTATTGAAAGACTGACCAGAAACTTCATTCTTTTGCTGCATTTGCAAGGCTTCCTTATCCAATTCGATAGGCCCCCTATGAGTTTCATAAAAGGCCGCTAACACTGCTGCAACAACAGTTGCCACTACAACATTTAGCATATTGGTGAGCCAGTAGGATAAAATCAAGGCCAGCAGCCCACCTAAAATGCCTGTTAGTACCAAGCGGGAATTAAGGAAATGAAAGGACCACAAACCGATAAACATGGCAATCAAGGCATAGCTTACCAAATTTGTGTCAATATAAATGCTGTTACCAAGAAACAGTCCTGCTAAATTGGCAATAATCCAAGAACTATGACCAATAATATTGACTCCCAAAGCATTTTTACCTGTCCAATTTGTATCTATCGTAAATTGATTTTGATTTACAGCAAAGCTTTCATCTACAATTTCCTGAGCGAACCAAGCCTTGTAGAGCCAGCTTTCTTTAGATAAATATTGGTTGAGAATCAACGCATATAAAAGATGTCGCAGGTTTACGATACATACAGTTAATACTACTGGCATAATGGTACTGCCACTGCCAATCATAGCCAGGGCGATAAACTGACCACTGCCAGCAAAAAGGAAAACTGCCATCATCAGCATCTGAAACCAGTCAAAGCCCACCTTTTGCGCTAAAATTCCGCAAGCAATTCCCAGAGGAATATAGCCAAATATAATGGGCCAAGCCGCTTTTAGCACCTTTAATTCAAAATATCCCTTTAGCACAATATACATCTCCAAACTTTATTTAGTCAAAGCTAACAAAATTTCCTTGGCGAAATACTGGCACTAATGAGCCATCCTCTTTGACACCGTCTATCTCCATATCCTCAGTGCCAATCATAAAATCTTCGTGAATCAGGGAATCATTTACCCCATGTTGCGCCAGTTCTACAGAATTCATTTTCTCTCCGCCTTGAATACAGGTAGGATAGGCCTTTCCTAAAGCTAAATGACATGCTGCATTTTCATCGAAAAGAGTATTGTAAAACAGTATACCGCTATTAGAAATAGGAGAATCATAAGGCACTAGAGCTACCTCTCCTAGATGAGCTGCTCCCTCATCCATAGCGAGCAGCTGCTCCAGCACTTCCTGTCCCTCGGTGGCGGCAGCCTTGACTACTTTGCCAGATTTTAGTTTCAAACAGATACCCTTAATCAAATTTCCATTGTAATTCAATGGTTTTGATGCATAAACAACCCCGTCAACACCATTTCTATCTGGCAAGGTGTAAATTTCCTCAGTAGGCATATTGGCTACAAATTCTACACCATCACCAGCAATTTCTGCGCCGCCAGCCCAAATATGTCCATCTGGCAGCCCTACTGTAAGTTTGGTGCCTAAGCTATTGCTATATTTCAAGGCTGTAAATTTCTGTTCATTCATAAATTTGCAGGCCCGCTGCAGGAAGGCAATATGCTGCTGCCAAGCTTCTACCGGATTATTTTCTTCATCAATACGTACAGTAGCAAAAATCTCCTGCCATAGTTTTGCCACTGCTGTTTTGCCATCCTCATGAGCAAATACCTTGGCAGCCCAGCTTTCTGTAGGAATAGAAACAACGCACCATCTTAGTTCATTATTCATCATAGCTTGACGATATTCCAAGAGCGCCATTCCTGCTGCTCGCTGACTTCTGGTTAGTTTGTCTGTATCTACATTTTGAAAAATGGTAGGATCTGAAGCGTGAATAGAAACTACCGCTGCTCCTTTGGCCTTGAAATCCATAAACATATCTCTCCGCCAGACTGGAAATTCATCAAAAACATCTGCTTCTGCATAATCTAAACGTATTCTAGCTAGTTTTTCATCTGACCAATTCACCTTAACATCCTTTGCACCTGCTTCAAAGGCAGCCTTGGCAACCCGTCTGGCAAAATCACTGCACTCGATGGGTGCATTAATCACCAGCAATTGCTGGGGCTGAAGATTAACACCTGTTTTTATTACCAATTCTGCATATTTATTTAAAAGCTTATCCATACAACAAACACCTCTTTATTTTTTGATTCACACAAAATATTATAACCAAAATTAACCAATATATCAATCTCACTTTTCAAAATCCAGTTTTCTGGATTATTTGCCTGCAAAATTTACATTATATGTATCAAAAGAACATTTTAATGCCATTTTAATTTGCCTTATTATCTTGCATATATTATCATTGTATTATTAGTTGGTCATCTCAGGTGAGATAATAGGAATTTTTATACATGGAGGTATTACTATGTGGAACATGAAAAAAAATCTTACCAAAATGATTGTTACCTGTATGGCTGTAGGACTGCCTATAACGGCAGCATTACCAGCTCAGGCAGATGCTAGTGTATTGGGTTCCGTGATTGCTGCCGGTATTCAAATGACTGCGCAAAATGAACAGTTGAAGCATATGAACAACACGGAGGAAGGTCGGCAGGCATTATTTCAATCCATGAAGGAACAGCAAGGGGTAAATAATGACCCGGTGCTGAACCAAAGGGTAGATAGTATTATGGCCAATCTTTCCAATGCTATTGCTCAGGTAGATCCTTCCATCAATGATATGCCCTACAATTACTATATTAACCCAGATACCAGTTTTAATGCAGCCTGCTCTTTAGGCCACAATATGACGATTAATACAGGTATTTTCTCCCTGTTGACTACTGATGACGAGATTGCCGTAGTGCTAGGGCATGAAATGGGCCATGGTCAAAAAAATCATGTATTAAAGGGCTACCAGCAAAGCATTCCTGTTGGCCTGCTGGCCACAGCTGCTGCCGCTGGTGGCGGATATGGTGCAGCCCTTGGCGCAGGTGTAGTTGCTAATTATATTGATAAAGTTCATATTTCCAAACCATTAGAGTGGGAAGCTGATGATCTTGCCTTTGAATATATAAGTTACACTAATTATAATATTGGAGCTACTGCTGCTGTTTGGCAAAAGGTTATTGAGGAATATGGTACCAACAAGAGCAATTTTGCTGGTGATTTATTCAGTCCATCTGATCATCCAACCCATGAGCAGCGTCGAGATTCCTACGCTCAAAAAATATCTGAGTATTCTCATGGAATTGTTACTGTAGCTGATGGCACTGTGAAGATTCATGGCCAAGAGTTTGTGACACCTGTTTCCATAAGCTCCATGAGCGGAGCGGAACGTTCCTATTTTGTAGCTGGCAATCTGGCTCGTTACTATAATCGTGGCACTAGAAATATTCCTGAAGCTCATGTGGTAAATGGTACCATTTATGTTGAGGATCAGGCTGTTATGACTCCAGCTGAAGGTGATTTATCTGCACAGGAGTTGGCAGATCGTTTCAACAATCTACGAAAATAAATTTTTATTACCAATGGTGGTATAGTTTCACCTCGTTATGTTTCTTTAAAGTGAGTTGATATATATGTGGAATCGTCATAAAACGTCAATTATTGTAGGCCTTGCTATTGCATGTCTACTGGCGGCATTTTGGTTTATGCCGTCCTTTGCTTTTGTTTTCTTTTTGTCCGTTCTCCTAACCCTATTGCTTTTGGATATTGTTGATAAAATGGCTTTGAGGCTGCCTCGTGGTTTGGCAGCCTTTCTAGGCTTAGCAGGATTTTTAGGACTGCTACTTGGATTAATAGCTGTTATTTCCAGCAGTTTTATACCTACCCTTTCGGAATTTACGGAGGAATTACCTCGACTTGCCAGCAATATACAGAATATGAATGCTTGGACAGATAGTGGTATTTTCAAAACTGGCCTTGATGAAGCCTGGGCAGAAGCTTCCAATTTTGTTACAGATGCCATACGTTCTTCCCTATTAATAGCCTTTTCCTTGTTTAACAAATTTATTGATTTTATTATTATAATTTTCCTTTCCTTTTATATGCTTATGGACGGAGATAAAATCAAAAAATTTGTAGCTAGACTTTTCCCTGGCAAGGATGTAAAGAGGATTAGCCTGCTGATAGATAGAATTCTGCTGTCCCTGCGGCTATATGTCCGCAGTCAGTTGGCCATCTGCTTTCTCACTGGTTTTATAGTTTATGGCTATTTTACAATTATGGATTTGCCTTTTGCCTCCGTATTTGCTGTAGCATCTGCCATTAGCGAATTTATACCGGTTTTAGGGCCGACAGTTGCTTCCTGCTTTGGTATTCTTATGACAGCTATCTCAAATCCGGACGTAGCTATTCAGACAGCTATCTTTTATCTGGTTATGACTCAGATTAATCATAATGTTGTCTATCCTGCCATTGTAGGACGTTCCTTGAATCTTCATCCAGTAGCTATCATCTTGTCTATTATTCTCGGTGGAGAACTTCTTGGGGCTGCCGGTATGTTTTTGGCTGTTCCCTTTATGGTTGTTATTCGTCATGTAATTGAGGATATTAATGAGCACAGTCATCTAATGTAATTTAAAAAAATTACCCCTTCAGATAAAATTATCTAAGACTTAGTCTTTTCAGGACAATTTTATCTGAAGGGGTTTTTATTTAAATTAGTACAATCTTCCGTTACCTACAGAGACAAGTAACATCGGACACGACATATCGTCATAACTCGTATTCAGGAACAGCTGAAATAGGCTTCTCTACCAATTCTGCACCAATATCTTCCCAAACAGTTCCATATTCGCGTATTTTACTTACAATCTGTGCAGCTTCCTTTTTGGTGCCAAATATTTCTGCAACCAGACGGATGAGTCGTTCTCTGGATTTTGGCAAAGAAATTGGCCGCCGGAAGGACATTTCTGTCAAGCAGGCATGCATAGCTCCTTTTATCATAAGGGTGTTTTCATAATATTCCTCATCGCTTTTTTCATACTTCGTGCCATTAAAAAGGTTTCTAGCCATTTCATGGAATTGAGCAATCATTCCCTCAAAGATAATAATGGAATCATATCCCTTTTTGTAGCTGTCCCTTACAATCTGATTATCAGCCAATACCTTTAGCTCTACCTGACATACTGCTGCATAGATAAATAATGGAGATTCATTCTTGAATCTTAGGTTGATACGTCGAATACAATCACGCATCAACTCCAATAAAATAGCATGAAAAATATCTTCTTTGTTTTTGAAGAAATAATAAATACTGCCAGTTAAAATACCTGAATGTTCTACGATTTTGCGAATAGTAGTTTTGCTATACCCTTCCTCTGCCAGCAGGCATTTAGCGCTGTTGATAATCCTTGCCCGTACGGCAGAGGCATGATCGTGATTTCCTACCAACTTTTGAATACTACCATCCTCACTAGCATATGTCTTCCTTCTAGCCATTTCCCAATACCCCTTTCATATCGCCTTTCCCTTTGCAAAATATTTGAAACAGTCAAATTTTTATTAATAACTCACCTAATTAAACCTGAAAATTTTCAATAATATAGATTTAATCAGTTCAATAATATAACATATGTGCAATTTTGTCAACATAATGTTCAAATATTAGACAATAAAAACGGTGCATTTTCAGCAACCAGCTAAAATATGCACCGCTACATATAGCAATATTTATTTATTCAGTCTTTCCAAAGCCCAGTGAGCAATATCATGGCGGAAATGAGCATCCTTAAAGGAAATTCTGTCTACACCAGCATACGCCTTGTCTACAGCTTCCTTGATGCCATCAGCCTTGGCTACCACACCCAGTACGCGGCCACCGTTGGTATAGATATGACCATCCTTAGCACTGGTACCTGCATGGAATACAGTACAGCCATCAGCCTCGGCAGCATCTATGCCAAGAATCTCATCACCTTTATTGTAGGATTTTGGATAGCCTCCAGCTGCCATAACGATACACACAGCTGCCCCATCGCTCCATTTTACCTGAGTCTCAGCCAGGTTACCATCAATGCAGGCCAGCATTACATCTACCAAATCGCTTTCCAGCAAAGGCAAAACTACCTGAGTCTCAGGATCACCGAAACGGGCATTGAACTCAACTACACGTGGGCCGGTTTTGGTAACCATCAGGCCAGCATAGAGACAGCCTTTGTAAAGGCGGCCTTCCTGCTCCATAGCCTTGATAGTAGGATCCAGAACTTCCTTCTGTACTTGAGCCAAAAGCTCAGGTGTACCAACAGGAGCTGGAGCATAGGCACCCATACCACCTGTATTAGGGCCCTTGTCATGGTCATAAACACGTTTGTGATCCTGGGAAGGAACCATAGGCACAATAGTCTTACCATCTGTAAAGCACAGGACAGAAACTTCCTCGCCTTCCATAAACTCCTCAACAACCACACGGCTGCCAGCAGTACCAAAAGCCTGATCACCCATGATTTCATCAATAGCCCCCAGAGCCTCCTCCAGAGTCATAGCTACAATAACACCCTTACCAGCAGCCAAGCCATCAGCCTTGATAACAATAGGAGCACCCTCCTGGCGGATATACTCCTTGGCAGCCTCAGCCTCGGTAAATACCTCATACTTGGCAGTAGGGATATTGTACTTCTTCATAAGATTCTTGGAAAAGGACTTGGAGCCCTCAATCTCTGCTGCAGCCTGTACAGGGCCAAAAGCCTTGATACCTGCTGCATTAAAGGCATCTACAGCACCATTAGTCAATGGCACCTCTGGACCTACTACAGCCAGCTCTACATTTTTTTCCTGAGCCAGCTTAACCAGCGCTGCATTATCTGTAATGGAAATATCATCAATGCATTCTGCCAGCTGAGCCATACCAGGATTGCCAGGTACTGCATAAATCTTATCTGCCTTGGCACTCTGAGCCAGCTTCCATACCAATGTGTGCTCACGGGCACCACTACCGATTACCAGTATATTCATTATTTGTTCACCTGCTCCATGAGATAGTTCTGAATGCAATCATCATACTCTGCAGTATGCTGGAAGGCCTCCTGAGCCAGCTGCATACGCAGCATTCCGCCTACGCAGCCATCCTTAGCCACACACTCAGCTACTTCATCATAGCGAGCAGGGTTGGTAACAACAGTAACAAACTTGAAGTTCTTAGCTGCAGCGCGAATCATAGCAGGGCCACCGATATCGATATTCTCAATAGCCTCGGCCAAGGTAACATCAGCCTTGGAAATAGTCTCCTTGAAAGGATAGAGATTAACTACTACCATATCAATAGGAGTAATCTTGTGCTCCTGCATAGCCTTTACATGGGCAGGGTTATCACGAACTGCCAGAATACCGCCATGAATATATGGATTCAAGGTTTTAACACGGCCATCCATAATCTCAGGGAAGCCAGTTACATCACTAACATAGGTTACAGGAATACCTGCCTCCTTCAAGGCTTTCATGGTGCCACCAGTAGAAACAATCTCTACACCAGCAGCGTGAAGCTTCTGAGCCAGCTCAACAACACCAGTTTTGTCAGATACACTGATTAATGCACGTTTGATTTTCATAGTAGTCTATCTCCTTTTCTCACAGGTCAAAGCATTATTTATCAGGCTGCAGCACAGCCAAATCAAGGCTCTGACTGAATTATGGTTTTATACGAACATGACGCTCGCCTATAAGCTCCAGCTTGCCGTCAACAAAAAGCTCTATAGCCTTTGGGTAGAGGATATGCTCCTTGGTCAGCACTCTAGCTGCCAAAGTATCTTCAGTATCATCATCTAGAACAGGCACAGTATCCTGCAGAATAATAGGGCCATGATCCATGCCCTCATCTACAAAATGGATGGTGCAGCCTGACACTTTGGTACCATAGGCCAAAACGTCACGATGAGCATGAGCTCCGCCAAAGGATGGCAGCAGAGACGGATGAATATTAAGAATACGATGTCTATAGGCCTCTACAAAATATGGACTAAGAATCCGCATAAAGCCAGCCAAAACCACCAAAGTAACATTAGCTGCCTTTAGTTCGGCCACCAGCTTTTCCTCAAACTCCTGCTGGGAGCTGCAGGCCTTACGATTAACGCAAACACTTTTGATGCCAGCCTCACTGGCTACCTGTAAAGCCCTAGCCTCAGGTTTGTCAGTCAGCACAATACCGATTTCTGCCTTAATCTGACCAGATTCAATAGCGGCCATAATGGATTGCATATTGGAGCCCCGGCCAGAGCAGAGAATACCTAGAATATGTTTACTCATCGAATACGCCGCCCTTAACAATTACTTCGTGGCTTCCCTGAGTAACCTTACCGATTTCATATACGGCTTCGTTACGAGCCTGCAGGTCAGCCTTAATCTTCTCTGCCTCCTCAGCAGAAGCTATAATAATCATACCAATACCCATGTTAAAAGTACGATACATTTCATGCCAATCTACATTGCCCCATTCCTTCAATAAATTGAAGATCGGAGGAACAGGCCAGCTGGCAGCATCAATATCAGCACCCATATCCTCAGGCAGAGCACGAGGAATATTTTCATAGTATCCACCGCCTGTTACGTGAACCATGCCGTGGATATCAAACTTTTCAATCAGAGGCAGACAGGATTTTGGATAAAGACGAGTTGGAGTCAACAGCTCCTCCCCAATGGTTTTGCCCAGCTCATCAATGTACTCATCACCCTTGAAGCCCTTTACATCAAAGACAATTTTGCGTACCAGAGAATAACCATTAGAATGAACACCAGAAGAAGGCAGGCCCAAAATAACATCGCCAGCCTGTACCTTTTCACTGGTAATAATCTTGGACTTCTCCACAGCTCCTACAGCAAAACCAGCAATATCGTATTCGCCCTCAGCATAGAAACCAGCCATCTCAGCAGTTTCACCGCCGATAAGTGCACAGCCAGACTCCTTGCAGGCGTTAGCTACGCCTTTTACTACATCAGCAACCTGCTCAGGATCAAGCTTGCCTACAGCCAAATAATCCAAGAAGAACAATGGCTCCGCACCCTGTACCAAAATATCATTGACACACATAGCTACTGCATCCTGACCAATGGTATCATGCTTGTCCAAGATAAAAGCCAAACGCAGCTTGGTACCTACACCATCAGTACCAGAAACTAGTACAGGCTCCTTGTATTTATTGCTCATGGCAAAAAGACCGCCAAAGCCACCCAGATCACCCAATACCTCTGGACGATAGGTTGCCTTTACGCTATCCTTAATCAGCTTTACAGACAGATTTCCTGCATCAATATCTACACCAGCATCCCTATAAGTAAGTTTCTTTTCCATCTAATCCATTTCCTCCTGTATATTAAGACTTTTTGCGCTGCTCAAATACATATTTATCATGCTCGGCAGGAGAAGCAGATTTCTGCTCTACTGGATAACCGCCATTAAAGCAGGCATAGCACATATGATCAGGTCCCAACTTGCCCATGCAATGCTTCAAGCCCTCCAGAGACAGGAAGTGCAGGGAGTCAGCCCCGATATATTCACAAATTTCCTCTACACTCTTGGTAGCGGCAATCAGCTCCTTACGGACAGAGGTATCAATGCCATAATAGCAAGGATAAACAATTGGTGGAGAGCTAATGCACATATGCACTTCTTTGGCACCTGCGTTGCGAAGCATACGTACAATCTTCCCACTAGTGGTACCGCGAACAATAGAATCATCCACCATAACTACAGATTTGCCACGAACAGCAGAGGCGATGGCATTAAGCTTCAGTTTTACAGCTGTATCACGCTTTTTCTGAGTAGGCTGAATAAAAGTACGACCGATATAACGGTTCTTCATTAGACCTTCAACATAAGGTATGCCGGATTCATATGCATAGCCGGAAGCTGCAGTATTACCTGAATCTGGTACAGAAATAACAATATCCGCTTTGTAGTTAGTCTCTCTAGCCAGTACCCGGCCCATCTCAAAGCGAGCCTCATGTACGCTGAGACCATCCAGTACAGAATCAGGACGAGCAAAATAAATGTACTCAAATACGCACATGGAAAGCTTGGCATCTGCAAAATGATAGCTCTTGACACCATTCTCATCAATAACTACCATCTCACCTGGCTCAATATCACGTACAAATTCTGCTCCAACTACATCCAAACCACAGCTCTCAGAAGAAAGTATCCATGTATCATCGCCAATTTTGCCCAGACACAAAGGACGGAATCCCTGTGGATCTCTAGCACCGATCAGCTTATTTTCAGTCATAATGGTGAGACAATAAGCACCCTGAATCTTGTTCAGGCTCTCCATTACCTTCTCCTCCACGGTAGCTTTGCGAGATCTGGCAATCAGGTTCACAAAAACCTCAGAGTCAATAGTAGTCTGAAAAATGGTTCCTGCATCCTCCAGCTCCCGACGAATCTCAGTAGCATTGGTAAGATTACCATTATGAGCAAGGCTGATTTTGCCGCCAGAATAGTTTACCATCAATGGCTGGGTATTAGCCAGCATGCTGGAGCCGGTAGTGGAATAACGTACATGACCAATAGCAATATACTGATTGTCCATATGAGGAACCTGATGACGGAAAACTTCATTTACCAAACCCATACCTCTGGTAACATCCATCCAAGCTCCATCAGTAATGGCAATACCAGCACTTTCCTGACCACGATGCTGCAGGGAATACAGCCCCAAATAGGTCATGCCGGAAACATCCATTTCATGGGAATATACGCCATAGACGCCACATTCCTCTTTCCACTTGCTGCCTTCAACTTCTACACTATACATTGTTGTTTTATTTCTCCTAACATTAACATAGCTTCTCTATCAAAGAGAGCCTGAATATGCGGCAATTTACAGGTCAACCCAATTGCTGTTCTACGCGAGCAGCCTTTCTTTCTACCTCTTCAACCATGTTCTGACGATAATCCTTCAGTTTTTGTGCCAACTCAGGATTGGAGATAGCAAACATTTCTACAACAAAAATAGCCGCATTCTTGGCACCGTTAATAGCCATAGTGGCTACCGGAATCCCTGAAGGCATCTGTACGGTGCTTAAAAGGGCGTCCATGCCATTGAGTGCGGTTGCGTTAATAGGTACACCTATAACAGGCAAAGTAGTATAACTAGCAATAACACCACCCAGATGAGCGGCAGCTCCAGCTGCAGAAATAAAGGCACATACACCACGCTCAGGCGCAGTTGTAACAATCTCCTTTACTCTGGCAGGGGTACGATGTGCAGAGGCCACAATTACTTCTGCCTCAATATCGAATTTCTTTAAAAGTTCATAAGCAGGCTTCAGAATAGGCCAGTCAGAATCACTGCCCATAATGATAGATACCTTCATGTTGTAATCACTTTCCCTTCGTAGAATATCAACAATATATCAAGGTGCATGACTTGCTCCCCTGTAAAGGATATACCATGTCATTAGCTCCACCCTGTCATTAGCACAACATAACGCTACATATAGAGATGGAGAGCATCGGACACCTCGTTATAAACTTGTGAATGAAAAATCAATTATATTTTACCATAGCCACAGGAAAATTCCTAGTATAAATCACCGATAAATTAATCTAATTAAAAAATCTATAAAAAATTGCAAGGTCACATGTCCCTCGGCATGAAACTTTTTTACCTCATTTCTTACCATGAATATAAAAACAGCTTGTTCTACATATCATCTCTATTAACAATTGCCAAAAAACCTGTTTGACCCATTGCTGATCTTCTCTGATACTCTCCTACAATAGTACGGAAAAGTACGGTTTCCATAGGCGCGGCCATAGCTAAATTCAATAAAATTTCTAACATATTGTCATCCACAGTGGATATAAATCTAGATTTGGCACATTTATCCAAAAAGGCGTTCAGCTTAGTCTCCGTGTTTTTGACAGCCTTTACGTTGCCTGCAAGGTCTGCCTGCAAAAAATCTCCAATTAAATTTACCAATCTGACCATATCGTCTTCCGTTTGACTAATTTTTTCTCCAGGCTTGTGGATATGACACTGTTGCTTTTGAAGAAGCCTATTTATTTTGCAAGTCTTGTCCATGACATCGGACATATATCCGCTTGTGCCGCCCCATTCCTCCCGTGGATCTGTCGGCTCCCAATTTTCATCATCAAAATTATCCATAGGGTTTCGTCCAGCCAAAATGTTTTCTCTAACAGTTACCAACCGAGGTACCTCATCCAAAACAAGCTGAATGTCAAGTTTACGGCAAAACTCTTTAATAAATTCATAGGATTCCTCAGAACCCACTATTATTTTCATAGGCCGGCCATCTTGTTCCATAGCTTCTGACATAAAGCCCATAATTCCAGTCTGACCTTCTATCCGCAGAAAGAAATTATCCATGAACATGATATGCCCCATGCTTTCATCATAAATAATCATACTATCCACGCAGACACCTATGCCCTTAGAGATAATATCTCCTACCTTACCTTTAGTGGTGTAGGTAAGCTCATTCATATCATGGGTAAATTTTTCCAGCTGCCATGTACTGCCATTTTTTGGAAAACGCTTAAAGCGGACTGTATCAAAATCATTGGGAATCAAGCGAGGCCAATTTAAGCCTCCTGCAGGTGGCAATTCTTCTTGAGTCAGCTGCCATTTGCCACCAGCTTGCTGAAGCAGAGCAGGTATGGTTATTTTTGATTTGATGTCCTCGGCGCAGCGCCACTGCTTAGGCAGCAGCTCCCCTGCCTCCAGCAACTCGTTCATTTGTGCCAATGCGGTAACAAAGGTTTCACAGAAGGCAATCTCCTTCGTATTCTCTAAATCACCTGCATAAAAACCTGGCTTTAGATGATGAAAGCTGGGATAGCATCTTTTGCCGCGACATTTCATCTGGTGCTTGTCACAGTAAGACTTGATCCACTCAGCTTCATGCCAATTCATTAGTTCTGCTTTATTTTCAAAGGTAAAATAATAAACATTCTGCTGGTACAAAAAACTATCAAATTCGTATTGGGAAATTTTCTCCATATGATTTGCATCCAGCGTATACCGCACAACAGGTAAGCCGTATGCCTTGTCGTAAATGGCAAAACCTATGGGGTTGCCTTCATAGTCTATTATAGGCAGACCATACCACATACCATATTTTTTCGTCTTTATCCCTATCAAAAAATCCCAAGGCAAATTTAGCCAATGCTTTTTTTTGCGCAGCGCAAAAGCTTTGGTATAAAGATTGTCAAGCTTCTCAAAATCCAGCATAATCTATCCTTTCACATCAACAGCGATATTTAGTAATAAAATAGCATTTCTGTTGATTGACACATTCATTCGTATTTAATGTTATTATATTTTACCTAAAAATGCAAGAATCTTTGTAGGAATTTCTGGTATTGCCTTGTCAGATTTTATCTATTTTTTAGGAATTTTTTCTTACATCACTTTGGCTTTTTTGCATTAATAAATATTTTGTTCAAAAAACTATCCCGTAATATATATGTAAATTTCTAAATAATATGTCTTCATTTTTTTCCTACACAACAGAAATTATGCAAAATCTTACAACTTATTTTATATTGACTTGGCTCATTTTCCTTGGCAGCGGTCATAGCTTTTGGGGAGCTAAAATTGTGCCGGTTAATGCGCCGTGATAATTTTCTTTTTATGGTGGATATATAATGCTACAATCATAGCCCCCGTTACCAGCCAGCTAATAGAGTAACAAGCCATCAATACTTCATAGGTAGGATATATTGAAAATACGCTGTACAGCCAGGCAATTCGTACACCACATATTCCCACCAAGGTCAGCACCGCAGGCTCCATGGAATAACCATAACCTCGCAAAGCTCCGGAAAATACATCGATAAATACCTGCAAAAACTCTGGTGCCACAATATACCATAGGCGAACCGTGCCTAGAGCTATTACATTTACATCTGGATTAAAGAACCCTAAAAGCTGCTGTGACAAAACCAGTACCAGCGCTGCCATACCCATGGTAGATCCTAAAGCCAAGGCCATGCCCCGCTTAGTTACCATTAAGCACCTAGCCATATTTCCTGCACCAAAGTTTTGGCTGACAAAGGTAGTGGTAGCTTGAGCAAAGGCATTCAAAAAGCAATAAACATTTATTTCTATGGTAAAGGCTGCCGCTGAAGCAGCCATAGCATCCGATCCTAAGCTATTTATAGCAGCCTGTATCAAGATATTGGACACGGAAAAGACCATTCCCTGAATACCTGCTGGTAATCCTATTTTTACGATATTCCGCAAAAGTACAGCCTCAGGACGTAATTTGCGCAAATCCAAACGCAGCCCATCCTTGGCATGGAGCAGCTTCCAAAATAAAATTCCTGAGCTAATACCATTGGATAAGTCCGTGGCCAAAGCTACTCCTGCTACTCCCAATCCTATCTGAACAAAGGCTAAATCCATGATTATATTGGACATACTGGACACCATAAGAGCCATTAATGGCGTCCTGGTATCTCCCTGTGCCCGAAAAATAGCGGATTGAAAATTATATAACGCCAGAAGTGGCATACCTAAAAGATATACCCTAAGATACGTTTCGGCCATATCCTCTACTTGGGCAGGTACCTGCAGCCAATCTATAATCGCCCCTGCCGCTATTTGCCCCACCAAGGCCATGCCAAAACCAATGATTAGGGCCAATATAAAGGCCGTATGCAAAGCCGCCTGGGCTCTATCCATTTGCCGTGCCCCAATAAATCTGGCAATAATTACATTACCGCCAAGAGAAAGCCCTAAAAATAAATTAACGATAATGCCAATAATTGCAATATTGTTGCCTACAGCAGCCATGGCTGTTGTACCTACAAATTTGCCTAGTACAGCTACATCTGCTGCATTGTATAATTGCTGCAGCATACCAGTCAGGGCCAAGGGCAGGGCGAAAATTATCATTTTGTCCCACAGAGAACCATGCAGCATATCAATATTTCTACTTTTTGCCATTATTAACACCTCGAAAAATCGTATCAACTATGTTATAATATCCCTTATGGGAATACAATCGTATTTCCGCATCAAGAAATTTTACCAAATTACGGCTAGGTCTGCTTCTAAAGCAATACCCTATAGCCACATTTTGAAAGGAGTGAAGGAATCACTGTACAAGCCATTCAATATGTCAAATACAGCAGATTCCGCTTATATGAACAAACTCGGTTTTATCGGCATGGGCAACATGGCTCAGGCATTAGCCATGGGCTTTATAAATGCTAAGGCTATTTCCAAAGAAAATGTTTATGCCTACGCCCCTCACCAGGAAAAATTGCAAAAAAATGCCCAAGCTATTGGTTTTACCCCCATCGGCAGTCTAAAGGAGCTGGCTCAAAAGGTTGATACCATGATTATGGCCTGCAAACCTTATCAGATTGAAGCAGTTATCAAGGAGCTAGGCGAAGCTTTAGAAGGAAAAGCCCTGATTTCCATTGCTGCTGGTTGGGATATTGCTAAGTATCGTCAGTTTATCACGACTGACACCAGATTGCAATTCGTTATGCCCAATACCCCTGCTATGGTAGGAGAAGGTGTCCTGCTCTTTGAAGAGGAAAACACTCTCAGGGATGAGGAACGCCAGCAAATTGTAGATCTATTTCGTTCTGTAGGTATGGTGAAGGAGCTGCCTTCACGTTTAATGGGTATCGGCGGAACAGTTACTGGCTGCGGACCTGCCTTTGTGGATCTGATGATAGAGGCCTATGGAGATGCTGCCGTGAAATATGGTCTACAGCGGCAAGATGCCTATCGCCTGATTTCTCAGATGATACTAGGCTCTGCCAAGCTTCAGTTGGTTTCCGGCCAGCATCCCGGCCAGTTGAAGGATAATGTATGTTCTCCAGCTGGCACTACAATTCGAGGTGTCACTGCCCTGGAGGATCAGGGGTTCCGCAATGCCTGCATCAAATCTATTGACGCGATTATGAACAAATAAAGCTTCTAATATAAAATACACACCACTTATTCGTAGTGTGTATTTTTATTTTGGGCATTTAGCTAATACTCATAACTGGGCAAATCAATTAGAACTCTATGCCTCGCTGAGCCTTGATTCCTTGCTGAAAAGGGTGTTTCACCAGCTTCATTTCTGTTACCAAATCTGCTCTGTCTATCAACCTTGGTTTAGCATCTCGTCCTGTCAAAAGCACATGCACCTGTGCCGGTTTCTTATCTAGCAGGGACAGTACATCCTCAATCTCAACCAGGCCAAATTTTACAGCATAATTTATCTCGTCCAGAATCACCAAATCATATTCACCAGAACTAATAATATGCTCAGCTTCCAGCATGGCCTTGCGGGCAGCCTCTATATGCTGCTGTTTCTCCGCCTCACTTTTTGACATCAGCCCCAGCCCCAAAGGTCGAATTTCAATTCTGCCATCTATCTCTCCCAACTTGGCAATAGCCTCTAGTTCCCCATATTTCCAGCCACCTTTGATGAACTGCAAAATCATCACCCGCAAGCCGCTGCCCCAAGCTCTGAGAGCTAGTCCCAGTGCTGCTGTAGTCTTGCCCTTGCCGTCACCGGTATGAACCATAATTAATCCTTTTGCTTCCATGTTATATGCTCCTTCCTAAATATTAAACCTTTTCTAATATGCTCATACCATTTCATTTTGTCAAAGCTCATTGGCTTTCGTAATTATCCATAATCTCAAAGGCCTGAGCCTCGGTTACCAATATATCTCTTGGTTTGCTTCCTTGAGGCGGTCCCACAATTCCTAGCTGCTCCATGGTATCTAACAGCCTGCCTGCACGACTATAACCAATATGATACCTACGTTGAAAACTAGAAGCAGAGGCATTGTTGCTGGACATTACCAGCTCAACAGCTTCTCTTAACAATGTATCAATTTTGGATTTAGCTGGCTTTTCTGCCTCATCCTCCACCTCGGTCTCCACTGCTTTATTAGTAAAATCAATAATCTCCTGGTTGGCCTCTGCCTTGTGTCCCTGACTTTTTATATATTCAACTAATAACTCCACTTCCTTATCGCTGACAAAGGCACCTTGAATACGGGTGGCCTTATTTGCCTCTTGAGGCTTAAACAGCATATCGCCTTTGCCCAGCAGCTTCTCTGCCCCAGAAGCATCCAGAATAGTTCGAGAATCTATCTGAGAGGTTACCGCAAAGGAAATACGAGACGGAATATTGGCCTTGATAACACCGGTAATAACATTAACAGACGGACGCTGTGTCGCCAGCACTAGGTAAATGCCTGCTGCTCTGGCTTTTTGAGCAATGCGGCAAATCGCATCCTCCACATCGTGAGGCGCAACCATCATCAAATCTGCCAACTCGTCAATAATAATCACAATGGAAGGCAGCTTCTGCTCAGGCTCATCCTCAAACTGCTTATTATAGCCTTCCATATTACGCACTCCAGCCTGAGCAATAAGACCATAGCGTTTTTCCATTTCCTGTACAGCCCAATTAAGCACAGAGGCAGCCTTTTTGGCATCTGTTACCACAGGCACCATCAAATGAGGAATATCATTGTATACAGACAGCTCTACCATTTTGGGATCTATAAGGATAAACTTTACCTCTGTAGGCTTGGCCTTAAATAAAACACTGGTAATCAAGGTATTGATACATACGGACTTACCAGAGCCTGTGGCACCTGCTACCAAAAGATGAGGCATCTTTGCCAAATCTGCAAAAATAGCTTGTCCGCTAATATCCTTACCCAGTCCTACCGTCAGGGGCGATTTAGCCGCAACAAAGGCTGGATTTTCCAATACCTCCCGCAGCTGAACGCTTTCCAACTCCTGATTAGGTACCTCAATACCGATAGCGGCCTTGCCAGGAATCTGCTCAATACGCACCGCCGATGCCGCCATATTCAAGGCAATATCATCAGCCAATCCTGTAATCTTGCTAACCTTTACACCAGGAGCCGGTTTTACCTCATAGCGAGTAACAGCAGGGCCGTGGCAAGCATTGAGTATAGATGCCTTTACTTTGAAATTAGCCAAAGTCTCCCCCAAAATCTTAGCATTGTTCGCAATTTCCTGATTCAAGGTTTCGTTCATTACCTTTACTTTTCTAGATAAAAGATGCAAGGACGGCAAAATATACGGAGGTGGAGGTGGTTCCTGTTCCTGAACAGTTTCATTTACAACCTCTGCGGCAGTTGTCACAGCTGGCACTTCCTTTGGAATGATAGCTTCAGTGTCAGATATATTTGCTGTTATATCATTGCTATCATGGCTATAGCTGATATCCATATCATCTATGCCATAGTCATATTCCTCAGCTTCCTCATTATTTTCTCTGATAGTGTTCCCGTCGTCATCAATGAAATCATCCAATTTTATATCCAGCCCAGTAGCAGCGGTATCATGGTATTGCTTACCCATATCAGTATCAATGGTGTCAATCAATGGCACATCCTCGACCATACTATCTTCCACAGGGACATCCATACCAATATCGGCATCGCCACCATCATAATTTTGAGGTGCAAACGTAAAATCCCTTGTGGTATTTTTTAACTCCATAGGGGAACATTCCGTGTTTTCCTCAGCCTCCAACACCTCTCCTGTTTCCATATCAACGTTGTTCAATGATATATGCTCAACTGATTCCTCCGCTTCATTATCTACAATGTACGGAGACAGATTCAGATCAACTATATCATCAAAGAATTTTGTCTGCTCTCGCTGCTGTTCCTCCTGAGCTATAGGTACCGCTGCATCTGTCGCAGTGTGTTTATCTGGATGCAGCTCCTCCTCTGGAATTCCCAATTGACTAGCCAGACTGGGTACCTGCCCCTCCGGCTCCACATCACTGGCAAATTCTGTGCCAAAGAAATCCACCGCCACCGGATTGGTATCAACTAACTGGTTGCCTGTAGCACCATGAATATTATCCAAGCTAGAATTCAGCTTTTGCTCAAATGGCTTGCTGGATGGCTGTTGACTCTGCAAATTCATCGGCTGTCCCTCGTTTAAAAAAGCAG